>JAQGHK010000649.1 GCA_028288875.1 Phycisphaerales bacterium
CGACCTGTATCTCAATGACGGCTACGACGCCGAAGCGCGGTCCGCGCTCGATGAAGCCCGCGCGCTTGATCCGTACAACGTCAAGACGCTGAACTACCTGGCGCTGCTCGATGAACTTGATCGCTTCGACAAACGCCGCACCGAGCACTTCATCCTCTACTCCGATAAAGATATCGACCCGATCTCGGCCGAGCAGATCGGCGATTATCTGGAAAGCGTCTTTACCGACGTCTGCGGCGTGTTCGATTACAAGCCGGATTCCAAGATTATCATTCAGATCTATTCCGAAGACGACGCCTTCAGCGTCCGCATGGCCGGCGTGCCGGGCGTGGAAAATTACGGCGTGAGCTTCGGCCGGGTGCTGGCGGCCATCGCGCCGCGCAAGGGCACCAAGCAGGGCAACTTCAACTGGGCCCGCGTGCTGCGGCACGAATTCGTCCACACCATCAACCTGATGCAGACGCACGAGCGCTGCCCGCGCTGGCTGACCGAAGGCCTTGCCGTGTGGCAGGAGCACGTGCCCTTCCGCTTCCCGGATGTGCCGGCCGAGCTGTACAAGCGCACGTTTGCCGACGACTTGTTCAGCATTCGCGGCTTCCCCTTGGCATACCTTCGTCCCAAGCGCGGCAACGACGGCGAGCAGGCCTACACGCAGGGCGCGTACCTAGCGATGTACCTCGACGAAACGTACGGCAAAGAATCGATCGTCAAACTGCTCAATGGTTACGGCGCGTCCAAGAGCGATGAAGAGGTATTCCAACTCGCCACCGGAAAGCCGATGCTGCAGATCGAAAGCGACTGGCACGCTTGGATGAAAACCAAGCTGAAGCCTTGGGGCTACGACGACGAAAGCATGGCCAAGGCGCGCGTGCTGGCTGAGGAAGGCGAAGCGTTTATCAAAGGCCGCCAGTTGCCCGAAGCGCTGAAGGCCTGGCAGGCGGCGAATGAACTAATGCCGGTGGAAGCCAAGCCGCACCAGCGATTGGCCGGCCTGTATCTGCAGAAATCGCTGGCCGACCCGGCCAAGGCGATCGAGCACCTGAAATTCCTGCACGTGCTGGAATTGCAGGACAATCGCTACGCCAAGCAGATCGCCAAGCTGTACGATCGCCTCGGCGACTCGACCAACGCAATGCATTGGGCGCGCGAGGCCACCTATGTCGACCTCTACGACGCGGCCGCCCACGATCTGTTGTCTGACTACGCCAACAAGGCCGGCGATATGGATTTGGCTGAGAAGGAGAAGCAGGCGGCCGATCAAGTGCGGCTGTGGGACGAAAAACGACGGGCTGCCCCCGCCGCGGCACCGGCCGAATGACATTACGCATGCGCGTTCACTTCCTCATCACAGACCTCGAAATCGGCGGCACACCGCGCGTGGTGAAGGAGCTGGCCATTCGCCTGCGCCCGCTGGGATTTGAGACGGCGGTGGCGTGCCTGTCGCCGTGGGGGCCGGTCGCGGATGAACTGGTCGCCGCCGGCGTATCCGTGACGGCGTTCGATGCACGCGGCGTGCGGCAGTTGCCCGCGACGGTCGCAAAGGTGCGCCGATGGGCGGCCGATGCCGATGTCGTCTTCAGCTTTCTACTCCACGCGAACGCGGTGGCCACGCTGGCGCTGCGCGGGTCGAACACGCCGCTGATTCAGTCGATTCAAACGACGCAGCCCCGGCCGCGATGGCACTGGTGGGTGCACGGCATCGTCGGCCGGTCGGCGCGGAAGATTGTCGTGCCGACTGCGTCCATCCAGCAGATCGCCGGCGAGCGATCCGCACTGCCGGCCCACCAGTTTGTTGTGATCCCGAATGCCGTGGATCTTGCCAGCAACAGCATCGGCGCCCGGCCGCCGCGGGACGGCGGTCCGTGGCGGGTTGGATTCATCGGCCGTCTTGATCCGGTGAAGTGCGTGCCGGATCTGGTGCGAGCCGTGGCCCGCCTGCCGGATGCGGAACTGCACGTGTACGGCGACGGCCCCGCCCGGCATGACATCGAAGCAACTGCGCACGCCACGGGGCTGAACGGCCGCTTGGTGATGCACGGCCGTGTGACCTCATCGGCGGACGCACTGGCATCCATTGATACGCTGGTGCTACCGAGCGAGGCCGAGGGATTCGGCCTCGTGTTGATCGAAGCGATGGCCGCCGGCGTGCCGGTGATCGCGACACGCGTGCCGGGGATTGTCGATGTCGTTCGGCATGGCGAAACGGGTTTGCTGGTGCCGGTGCATGATCCGGCGGCACTGGCGGCGGCGATTGATTCGGTACGGCGCGATGCGGCGCTGCGTGCGAGGCTAGCAGCCGCTGCTTTCGCCGACGTGCGCGAACGGTTTACTTGGGATATCGTGCTGCCTGCGTACGAAAGAGTATTGCGCGCCACCGCGGCCGCTTCTGTCCCCTCTCCCGGTATTGCCGGAAGAGGGTTAGGGTGAGGGTTTCCGACGAAAGAATTGCGGGCCTAGCCAAGCCTGCCGTGCTGTATATCACGGTCGAAGTCCTCACCTAACCTCTCCCGGCAATACCGGGAGAGGGACCTGAAAGGCCGCCGGCCTCGCCGTGCAGCGACAGCGTGCTGATCAGTCGTACTTCTCCGGCGTCTCGCCCTTCGGCCTTGTTTTCCAGCGGCGATGGACCCACAGATATTGGCCCGGCTCTTCGGCGATGAATTTTTCGATCGCCGTCGTGTAGCGCTGCGTGATGTACATCAGGGGATTGTCTTGATCCTTCCAATCATCCGGATAGATGATATCGCTCGTGCCGATTTCGAAGTGGAAGTGATGCCCGCGCCGGCGGGAATAGCCGATGACGATCGGCACGTTGTGCTCCATCGCCAAGAGGCCGATCGATTTATACGCGCTCGCCTTGCGGCCTAGAAAATCGACAAACAGGCCCTTTTTGCCGGCGTCCTGGTCGGAGATGATGCCAACGGTGCCCTCGTCCTGCAGAGTTTTCATGACGATCTCCGTCACACCCTTCTTGTGCACGATCTTCTGGCCAACTTTTTCCCGCACGCCCAGTAACCAGTGGTTCACGTACTTGTTATCAAGCGACCGCGCGATCGACACCGTCGGGAAGCCCAGCAGCGCCATCACGTAGCCGAGGATTTCCCAGTTTCCGTAGTGGCCGGTGAGCACCAGCAGGCCGCCGTGGCGGCGCATCAGCAGGGAGAGCGTTTCCTGGAAATCCTTGAACTCGATCCGGCGGGTAAACGTATCGACGCGCACCAGCCGAACGGTGAATAGCACTTCAACGAACAGCATGAACATCTGCCGCATACTCTCGCGGGCCATTTGTTCCACACGGCGTTCCGGCATGTCTGGAAATGAACGCCGAAGGTTGCCCAAGGCACGCTCGCGATGGCGCTTATCGACGAAGTAAACGAAATCGCCGATGAACTGCGCCAGCCGAAGGTTCGCGTGCACCGGCCAGCAGTGCATCATCATGTGGACAGTGCGCAGGCCGACGTATTGCAGGCGGTCGATGAAATCACTTCGTGGCTTGCTCATTCGTTCAGTTCACGGGAAGCGGTGGATGGGCGGTGACGGCGAGAAGGTCGTGGGCTGATTCATGCTGCCAGTGACTCCAAGCACGATCATCACGATCAGCATTAATAGCCACAAGCCGAAGGTAATCAGAATAACGATGCCGATGAACTTCCAGAACGATTTCTGAGCTTCCAGTGCCCGTTCCAGGACATCTTCGCGACGGAGATGCAGCAGTTGCGTGATCGACGATGCATAGCGCCACAAATAAATGCCCGGCATCATGTAGAGCACCGCGATGACCAGATACATCACGCCGATCCCGACCATGAACCCGCCGGCGGCTACACCGCCGCCCCCGCCTTGGGCGAAGCCCAAAATCGACGTCAGCAGAATGGCCACGCCACCGAGCGCGCCGAGCGCGGCGAAGATGATCACGATCACCCCGACCAGCCGTGCCCACGGCCGCGTCTGGCGGAGCATTTCCATGGCCCGGTCGGTCATCTGCGGATTGGCGCCGGTCGCCAGGCCGGCGGTGTAGCTCAGCGTCTGTGGCGCGGCCTTGAATAGTCGGGCGAGCTGGGGCAGATCGGCGGCCCGCGTCCAGCTTGCCATGCCGTCCTGCCAGACCATGTCCTCGCCGGAGAGCTGGCCATTGGCCGCCATGGATTCCATCACGCTGTCGCTGAAGGGCCCCTCCTGCTGCTGTCCGGAGCGCGCGACGTACCAATTGGCCATATCATTCCTTCCCGAGAGACGAATGAGCGATTGTGGGCAGACGCCGCCGTTTGGCAAGCGACCCAAGCAACTATCCGCCGATGCGGCTCATCTGCTCGTTGCCGTGATTGGAATGCGTGTCGGGCTTGAGGCGGACGCACTCGGTCATGGCGCCGGCGATAGCGACGGCGCGGCTGCGCGATTGGCCGCGGAGAATGGGCTTCAGGTCCACTTCGCCGCCTTCGAACAGGCAGGAGCGGAGTACACCGGTGGCGGTGAGGCGAAGGCGGTTGCAGGTGGAGCAGAATGGCGCCGACATCGCGCTGATGAACGCCACCCGGCCCGCGGCGTTAGCGAGGCGATACGGGATGGCCGGGCCGACGCCGGCTTCGGTGGCGCGATCGACGGGAATCAATTCGCCGAGTTCGGATTCGATCAATCGGCGGGCGTCGGTTTCGGAGATGAAGACGTCGCCGCGGTCCTGAGCGCCACAGCCGCCGGTCGGGCCGGTTTCATCGTCGGACACGCGAGCAGTCGCCCCGCCGATGGCGCTGTGGCCGAGCGGCATGTATTCAATGAACCGCACGCTCAGCGGTCGATCGAGCGTCAGCCGGGCGAAGTCGGCCAGTTCATCGTCGTTCGTGCCGCGCATCATCACGCAATTGATCTTGACCGAGCCGAAGCCGGTCTCCAGCGAGGCATCGATGCCGCGCAGTACGGCCGCCAGATCGCCGGTGCGGGTGATCGTCTTAAACCGGTCGGGCCGAAGGGAATCGGCGCTGATCGTCACACGATCCAGCCCCGCCTCGAACAGCGGCCGGGCGAGGTCTTGCAGGTTGTGCCCGTTGGTCGTGAGCGACAGGTCCTCGACGCCGTCGATCTTGCGGAGTGTGCGGACCAGATCGGTCAGGCCGCGCCGGACGGTCGGTTCGCCGCCGGTGAGTTTGAACCGGCGAATGCCGTGGATATCGATGGCCGCGCGGACGATGTCGGCAATTTCTTCGAAGCTGAGCAGTTCGTCCTTCGCCAGCCACGCCACGCCGTCGGCCGGCATGCAGTAGACGCAGCGGAAGTTGCAGCGGTCGGTCAGGCTGATGCGCAGCATCTTGACCGCCCCGATGGATCGCGGCCCGGTGTCAAACGCCGACGATGGCGCGCCTGACGGCGTCGCGGCAGCGGGTTTGGGGTCGAAGAGCGTCAGTCGCATCGGCTACGCCATTGTAGCACGTGGCAGGTCGGCGTAAGCACCTGAAATCAGGTCTTCGGGGCCGATGCCGAAGCGGGACAGCAGATCGTCGGCGATGGCTTGGCCGCGCTCAGCCTCATCTGGACTGGCTAGGACGACCTCCAGTTCGAGGAAATCACCCAGGCCGGCGACTAGATCCAAGTGAACCCGCGTGGGGCCAATCAGGTACAACGTGCGCGTTTTCTGGACGATCGTCTTCTCGCCGTACGCCCGGGCGAGGGCTTCACGCATCAGCCCGGCGTCGGCGACGGGAACGACGACATAATCCGATGTCTTCGGCCCCGGCCGATCGGGGCGATCGTAGTAAATCAGCTCGGCCGAGCCGCCCGGCGCGTCGATGTTGATCGTCCGCAGCTTCAGCCGGCCATGGGTTGCGTTGAAGAAGACATCGACCTG
>JAQGHK010000678.1 GCA_028288875.1 Phycisphaerales bacterium
GCGGAGGGTGAACATGTACTTCAGCGAGCCAATGAAGTCTTCGCTGCGGAGCACCATTTCGGTTTCCGGCACGTTCTGCTCGAACTTGCGGTTGATGCGGAAACGACCGACGCGACCGAGGCGATAGCGGTTTTCGTCGTAGAACTTTTCGTTGAACAGGGTCTTGGCCTTGTCCAGCTGCGGCGGGTTGCCGGGGCGGAGGCGGGCGTAGATCTTCATCAGCGCCTGCTCATGGCTCTCGGCGGTGTCTTCGGCGAGCGTGTTGAGGATCAGCGGGTCGGCCACCTTCGTGACGACCGCGATGCTCTTGAGACTGCTGGCCTGGATCTTGGCGACGTTCTCGCCGAGCTGCGAACCGGCCTTGACCAGTTCTTCGCCCGACTCGCCATCAATGATGGTGGCCGCAGCGTAGTAGGCGGCCTGGAGCTGGCCGACCTTGATGTTCTCGATCGTGTAGAACTCTTTGATGATCGCGTCGGTCGTGCTGTACTTGGCGTCCAGGGCACGAATGAACGTGGTGGCCGGGATCTTCGACGACTGGTCGATCCGGACGGCCAAGGCGTCTTTCTTAGTGACCGAGCACTCGATCCAGCTGCCACGTTCCGGGATGACGCGGAAACCATGGAGCGGGCGATCGCCTTCCTGCGTCTCGACAAGGAAGTCGACGCCGGGCGAACGGTGCAGCTGGTTAACGATGACGCGTTCGGCACCGTTGATGATGAACTCGCCGCCGCCGATCATGATCGGGACTTCGCCGACGTAGATCTGGTCTTCCAGAATCTCGTCCTTGTCCTTACGGCTGAGCTTCACGCCGATGCGGAACGGCATGCCGTAGGTCAGGCGGAGCGCGCGGCACTCATCGGGGGTGTAGCGGGCTTCGCTGAGGCTGTAGCTGATGTAGTCGAGCCGCAGGTTTTCGTCATAGCTGACGATGGGGAAGACTTCGCGCAGCAAGGCTTCGATACCCTCGCCTTTGCGCTTGTCGGGTTCGACATCTTTCTGCAGGAAGCGGTTGTAGGCCACCTGCTGAACCTTGATCAGGTTAGGGACGGCGATGGCGTCGCCCCGCTTGCTGAAATCACGGACTTCGGAAAGACGCATCGCCATAGCACGACCTCGACGGTTGGCGGCCCTAGCCTCCCCAGTGGAAGACGGGGCCGATGCCTAATCAATATTTCCAAGGATGACGGACCCGGATCGACGCCTGTAAAAACTGACGCGATCGAGTCGTTTTGGTCGAAGATTCGATCGTCTGCCGAACCTTCAACCTCCCTAGCTGTTGAGCCGAATTTAAATTTTCAACCAGCGCAAGCGACGACAGCCCGGACCTTGGCCTTTTACAAAGCCTTAGCCGTGCTGTCGTTAGAATGTATGTTTGCTTCGTTGCACCAAGCTTGCATCGATAAGTTTAGTCAGCGTTAACCGAGTGTCAAGTCTGACACGAACGGGATTATGGGGTGCGCCTAAGCAGCACTCCCATCGTTCGGGGCTCAATCCTATGGATTTTTATCCATTGAGCCGCGAACGAAGTGAGCCCTCTGCCCCGGACACCCCAGTCCCTTCACCAGACGCATCCGGACCCGGTCGAAGCCGACCGGGTCCGGACGTGATTCTGGCAATCCCAGGCGGGCAAGCCCACCCAGGTTGACACTTACTTGAGCTCGACAGTCGCGCCCTGTTCGGTGAGCGACTTCTGAAGCTTCTCGGCCTCGGGCTTCGTGAGGGCTTCCTTGACGACCTTGGGAGCGCCTTCGACGAGGTCCTTGGCTTCCTTGAGGCCCAGGCCGGTCGCTTCGCGAACGACCTTGATGACCTGGATCTTCTTCTCGCCGGCGGCCTTGAGGACGACGTCGAAGGTCGTCTTCTCTTCGGCCACTTCAGCGGCGGCAGCTGGACCGGCAGCAGCGGCGGCAACGCCACCAGCGGCCGGCTCGATGCCGTAAGCTTCTTTGAGGTAGTTCTTGAGTTCGACGGCCTGCTTGAGGGTCAAACCGGAAAGCTGGTCACCCAGCGACTTGATGTCTTCTGCTACGTCTGCCATGTCAATTCCTTTATCCCTCGCGGGGATAGATGACCCCTTACGGGAGTCGGTCGTGTCGATTTCGTCCCGTCCCAAGAGCACGCCTCACTTTGAGGCGTTTTAATCCCGAAGGAGCAGTCAGGACCGTCGGATTTCCAAGCCCTGGGTGCTAGCACCCAGGGCGTTTGGTTCGTTATTTAAGCTGCAGCGGGTGCTGCGGGTTCTTCTTCCCCGCCGGCAGCTTTTGCCTTCTCTTCGATCGCGCTCAGGAGGCTGCCGATGGCAGCGCCGGGACCGGTGATCGCGCTGACCACGCCGCCGCCCGCACCCAACAGGGCACCGACGATACCGGCGATGGCTTCTTCCCGGGTCGGGAAGCTGCCGACGGTCTTCACGCCGTCGAGACCGCTGTAGGCCTCGCCGTCGAAGAAGATGCCGCGGAGTTCGAGCGTGTCATCCGCCTTCTTGGCATCCAGCAGGAGGCGCGCCACGTCGGGCAGGCCGGCCTTGCCGTAGATGACGGCGCTGGGGCCGTCGAGAAGGGTTTCGAAGCCCTTGATCTTGGTCGTCGACCCGGCCCGGCGGGCGAGGGTGTTCTTGACGACCAGCATCTTCAAGCCCTTGCCGTGCAGCGTCTTACGCAGGGCATTGTTCTTGTTGCCGTCCATCCCACGGGGATTGACGACCGCAACACCTTCGACGCCAGCGAACTGGCCGCCGAGCTGCTTTTCGATCAGACCTTTGATTTTCTTGCTCATTGGAAACCTCTAAAAGCAGCTGTATTAAACGTTCAGGTACACGGCCGGCGTCATCGAACCCTTGAGGATGAGGCGCTTCAGGTACGTCCCCTTGGACGTCTGGGGCTTCATCTTCTGGATCGTGGCGATCATGGCTTTGGCGTTCTCGGCGAGCTTCTCGTTGGCGAAGCTCATCTTGCCGATGATCGTGTGCACATTGCCGCCGGCATCGTTGCGGAAGCCGGTCTTGCCGGCCGTGTTCTCGCGAACGGCGGTGGCGACGTCGGTCGTCACGGTGCCATCCTTCGGCGACGGCATCAGGCCCTTAGGACCGAGCACGCGACCGAGGCGGCTGACGAAACGCATCATGTCCGGGGTGGCGATGGCGACATCGAAATCCATGAAGCCGGCTTCGACTTCGGCAACCAGATCCTGGCCGCCGGTCTTGACCGCGCCACCGTTGAGGGCGGCGATCTTCAGGTGTTCGGGAACGAAGGCAATAACGCGCTTCGACTTGCCGATGCCGTGCGGCAGGCTGACCGACGACCGAACGGCCTGATCGGCCTGCTTGGCGTCGATGCCCAGGCTGAACGTCAGCTCGACCGTCTGGTCGAACTTCGTCGGGGCAAAGGTCTTGAGCTTGGCGATGCCGTCCTCGAGGGACAGCAATGATTCGGTCGCGTTTTCCGCGGCCTTCTTGTAGCGCTTCGAACGCTTGATTACGACAGTGGCCTGGGCCATTGTTTCTGCTCCTTCGCGGATAAAATAGCTTCCGCAGTAAGCTCCCACTGTTTAAGCCCGTGGTACGGCTATTTTTAGTTTTTCGTAGGGGCGACATACATGTCGCCCGCTTCTGCAACCGAGGGCGACATGTATGTCGCCCCTACAGCTGCTTATCCTTCGACCGTGATCCCCATCGAGCGGGCCGTGCCGGCGATCTGGCGGGCGGCGGCGTCGAGGTCGAAGCTGTTCATGTCTTTGAACTTGCCTTCGGCGATCTTGACGCAGTCGGCGTGGGTGACCTTGCCGATCTTGTTCTTGTTCGGTTCGCCGCTGCCCTTTTCAGCCTTGACGATCTCCTTCAAGCTGGCCGAAGCCGGCGAGGACTTGATCTCGAAGCTGAAGGTGCGGTCTTTGAAGGTCGTGATGACCACGCCGACGACCTTGCCCTTGAGGGCAGCCGTGGCGGCATTGAACTGCTGGATGAACTGGCCGGGGTTCACACCGTACTGACCCAGGGCTGGGCCAATGGGGGGAGCCGGGGTTGCGGTGCCGCCGGGAGCGTAGATCTTGAACTGGTTGGTGATTTCTTTTTTGGCCATGGCAGCACCCTAAAACAGACAATTATGCGTCGCGAATCACCGCCTCCACACGCTTGCTTCCAGGCGAGCGGGGAAAGCCGTCCGATTTTTGTCCAGCGAAGAGCCGGTCTAGCAATGCATAGACCGGTGCAGTCAGGACGAAAAGGGTCAAGAGACTAACAATAAAGATGAGGATTGACAAGACCACCAGCAAAATGCCCGGAATCATCGGCACCAGCAGCGCCACCCGGGCCCATTTCGGCCAAGCCAACAGCCCGCCCCGCCAGGATGAAAATCGAGTCGCGCCGGTGGCGAAGGTTTGAAAATCAATCGGCATGGTGAAGTGGCCTAAGTGTGAAAAATGAGGTCGATCTTACTCCGAATATTTACAAACGCGCATCAGTGGCTAAGTCATCTACATCAAACACTTAAGGCGAAAAGCAGGGTGCCGCCGCTGTACGGAGCTTACCCAGACTATCATGCGACTTATGAACGGCCGACCTAGCCATTGTCGCGGCCGAAAAGCCGATGCACGCCCGCCCCCGGCTACCGGCAGCCGGGGTGCATGATGGACGAGGCAGTTCCGCGCGGAAGCCATCCCCCGATCGTACCGCCACGCCCCGAAAAAGTCGGCCATTTTCCTCCCGGGCCGCCATTATCTCACCGGCAATCGGCTTGCGTCCTCCGGCCGCCATCGCGATCGCCGCGGGGGCTCATCTTTGGGCAGATGCGGACCGTCAAGGCGATCCGTTATACTCCGCCGAGCCATGCCTGAGATCTACGTCAGCACCGACATCGAGGCCGATGGGCCGATTCCCGGGCCACACTCGATGCTGAGCTTTGGGTCTGCCGCGTTCCTCGCCGACAAGACGCTCGTTTCGACCTTCACGGCCAACCTTGAGCTGCTGCCCGGCGCGGCCGGCCATCCCGAAACCGTGAAATGGTGGGACGGCCAGCCGGATGCTTGGGCCGCGACGCGCCGTGACCTGCGCGATCCCGCCGCCGCCATGACCGATTATGTGCAATGGCTCAAAGCCTTGCCCGGCAAGCCCGTCTTCGTCGGCTTCCCGGCCTCGTACGATTTCATGTTCGTGTACTGGTATCTGATCCGCTTCACAGGCGAGAGCCCCTTCTCGCACTCAGCGCTGGACATCAAAACGCTGGCCATGGCGGCCCTCGGGAAGGACTACCGTCTCTCCGTGAAACGAAACATGCCCTCCACATGGTTTGAGGATCAGCCACACAATCATGTGGCCTTGGATGATGCGATTGGCCAAGGCATTCTGTTCTGTAACGCCCTCGCCGCCGTGCGTCAGC
>JAQGHK010000705.1 GCA_028288875.1 Phycisphaerales bacterium
GCCTGCTGGCTGACCGAAGATCGACCGACCACCAAGCCCGCCAGGAACGCGCCAAGCGCCATCGACACGCCGAAGAAAAACGCCGAGCCGGCGGCGATGCTGATCGCCATTACCAGCACGGTCAGCGTGAACAATTCGCGCGATCGCAGCTTGGCCACCTGCACCATGACCCACGGAATCAGCTTCCCGCCGCCCCAGAGCAGCAGGGTGACGAGGATGGCCAGTTTGACGAGCGCCAGCGGCAGGGCGATCCAGAGGACTTGTGGCGGGTGGGCCGGATCGCCGCCGCCGTCGCCGAGCGCCGGGATCAGCACCAGCACCACGACGGTGAGAATGTCTTCCACGATCAGCCAGCCGACCGCCACGTGGCCGGCGGTAGTGTCGAGCACTTTGTTGTCGGTCAGCACGCGGATCAGCACCACCGTGCTCGCCACCGCCAAGGCCACGCCCAGCACGAAGCCGGTCTTAAAGGACATGCCGACCGCCAGCGCCAGGAGGATGCCCAGCACGGTCGCGACCAGGCTTTGCCCGATCGCCCCCGGCACCGCCACCTTCCGCACGGCCAGCAGATCGTCCAAGTGAAAGTGCAGGCCGACGCCGAACATCAGCAGGATCACACCGATCTCCGCCAGTTGATGCGCGAGCGTCGGATCGCCAATAAACCCCGGCGTGTGTGGCCCGATCGCGACGCCCGCCAGCAGGTAGCCGACGATCGGCGAGAGCCGCAGTTTCTGCGTCACCAGCCCCAAGACCCAGGCGGCCACGAAGGCGACGGCGATGATGTTGATCAGCGGCAGGTCATGCATCCATTACTTCCTGTCGCAAATGTTCGTGCTCCGGTCAACCCCTTAACGGACGCGTTAAGAATCGCTCTTAGTCGGATCCCGCTCGAACTCGGCGCTAGGAGCATTCGTATCTTCGGCGTAGCCGCGAGCTTGCTCGCGCGTTCGGTTCGAAACGCGAGCAAGCTCGCGGCTACGCCAAAGACACTAGCGGGTTGCGGGCGCGGTGATCCTGCACGAAGTCTATTAGTCATCCGGCGCTGCCTTGACCCCACGCGTCCGATGCTCACCATGGCGATCTGATGCGTTATCTAAACATTGCGGGCTACATCGCCATCCCACTGGCGTACATCATTCATTTCGCCTGCGGCGGTGCGCAGTGGGAGCCGATCGCCACGTTCACGCTGGCCGCCTTGGGCGTGATCCCGCTCGCGCACCTGATGGGCCAAGCCACTGAGCACCTCACCGAACACGTCGGCCCCACCTGGGGCGGCCTGCTGAACGCCACCTTCGGCAACGCCGCCGAACTGATCATCGCACTCATCGCCCTCAGCAAAGGGCTGAATGAAATCGTTAAAGCCTCGCTGACCGGATCGATCCTCGGCAACCTGCTGCTGGTGGCCGGTGCGGCGATGGTGGCGGGCGGGTGGAAGCGCGAGCGGCAGGTCTTCAGCCGCCAGGCCGCCGAGGCCAATGCGGGAATGCTGTCGATCGCCGTCGCCGCGATGCTGGTGCCTGCGATCTTTCACTTCGCCGGCGAACGCATGCACGACAACGCCCTTGGCGAGCACGATCATCGCGTCTCCATCGCCGCCAGCGTCGTCCTCCTGCTGGTCTACGCCGCCGGCCTGCTCTTCACCTTGCGCACGCACGCCCATCTGCTCAGCCGTTCGCCGGCGGTGATTGATGAGCCTGAAGACAAGTCCATCAAACACGACGCCGGCTGGTCGGCGAAGAAGAGCATCATCGTGCTGCTGCTGGCGTCCGTCGGCATCGGTTTGGTGGCGGAGCTGCTGGTGGGGTCGGCGGAGATCGTCGCACATCGCTTCGGCTGGAACGAGATTTTCGTCGGCGTGATCCTGCTGGCGATCATCGGCAACGCCGCGGAGCATTCGACGGCCGTCATGCTGGCGATCCGCAATGACATGGATACCGCCATGACGATCACCTACCAGAGCAGCCTGCAGATCGCGTTGTTCGCCGTGCCGTTCCTGGTGCTGGTGAGCGCCGCAATGACGGCCGCGGGCATCGGCGAGTCGCACTACCTGAACATGCTCTTCTCGCCGCTGGAGGTCGTAGCCGTCATGCTGGCGGTATTTACGACCGTCATCCTCAATCAGAACGGCGAATCCAACTGGTTCGAAGGCGTCCTGCTCATCGGCCTGTACGCACTGCTCGCCATCGCGTTCTTCTACCTCCCCGTCCCGCATGGTCCGACACCGGCCGCGGCGGTGGCTGGACACTGAAGTTCACGATAGCGGCCAAATCCCCGCGAACGGGCACCGCGTGCTCCCTCTCCCGGTACGGCCGGGAGAGGGTAGGGTGAGGGCTTCGACAGGGCCGCCGCGAACGTTGGCTCTGATACGGTTCCGAAGTTCGCTCGTCGGAAGCCCTCACCCCAACCCTCTCCCGGCAATACCGGGAGAGGGAGCCAGAGGCTCTTTACCACCGTCGTCGCTGGTTATGGAATCGGTGTTGGTTTGTAGCACCGGGTAACGCCTCAACCGGCACCCGCCTCGCTACGATCGCCCGACCTAAGTTCCGGGAGAACGCCGCGTGACTGATTTGCTCAGCCTGATGACCCCGCTCGCCGCCGCCGGTGCGACTACCGACGGCATTCAAACGCTCTGGTCGAGCGCCGCCGTCATCGCACTCGTCACGCTGACGATCCTCGAAATCGTGCTCGGCATCGACAACATCATTTTCATCTCCGTGCTAGCCGACAAGCTGCCGCTGGAGCAGCAGGGCAAGGCCCGCACGCTGGGCCTGTCGCTGGCGATGATCCTGCGCATCTTGCTGCTGCTGTCGATCAGCTGGATCATGAGCCTAACCACGGCCATCCCCGTCGTGAGCAACCTGCTGGCGTTCATGGTGGAGGACGATAAGCCGTTCAGTTGGAAGGACCTGATCCTCCTCGCCGGCGGCCTGTTCCTGATCTACAAGAGCGTCACCGAGATCCACGAAAAACTGGAAGGCGTCGAGCACGCGAGCGCCGGCAAGGCCGGCATCTCGTTCACCAGCGTGATCGTTCAGATCCTGATCCTCGACATCGTCTTCAGCCTAGACAGCGTGATCACGGCCGTCGGCATGGTGCAGACGCATCCGGACAGCCGCTGGGTGGGCCTCTCCATCATGATCACGGCCGTCGTGATCGCGGTGGGCGTGATGCTGTTCGCCGCCAAGCCCATCAGCGATTTCGTCAACCGGCACCCGACGATCAAAATGCTGGCCTTCAGCTTCCTGATTCTTGTCGGCGTCGTCCTGATCGTCGACGCCACGCACCGCCACATCCCCAAAGGCTACATCTACTTCGCGATGGCGTTCAGCATCGGCGTGGAAATGCTGAACCTGAAGCTGCGGAAGAAGGGGCCGCCGGTGCATCTGCATGAGCGGCGAGCAGACGAATCGCCGGTGGCGTAGCGATCAGCACCATCGAGGCCTTGAAACAGAAGGGCATGAAACATCTGTCGGCCGGAAGTCTTGCGACTACCGGCCGACAGATAATCTGAAATAAGCCGCCCGCCATGGGGCAGCCGCTCAAGGCCGATTATCAGCGTTCCACTGCGGCGCGATCGCGTCCCACATTTTTCGCTGGACCGGAGCGCCGCCCACGTACGGCGATGTCGGCGGAAGGTTCGGGTTGTTGAAATTGTAAAGGACGATGTCTTTCTGCAGATTCCAGTCGACGTGCCCGTCGGCATGCAGAACATCCCCGCCGCCTCGGTGAATGTTTGAGGGCCATTCGCTTGAGTACAGCGGGTCCAAATTGTAGTTGTAGCCCGAATTCGGGGTTGGCGTATTCTCAGCGATGACAATAAGCGCAGTCGCGTTCCGTACCAACGATGCTTTCAGCGCAATCGAAGCACGGTTGCCAGTATCCCACAAATCGGCACCAAGACCGGGATGCCGGTTGGGATCCTGAGGGATGCCAAACTGGTAGCAGCCCCAGTCGTTGTAGCCGTAACTAATCTTGCGGATGCTTTCGACCAGAAGATTCTCGCCGGCCTTATATCCGAACCCCGTGTCGGCCACTGTCGCGGATGGAAGCAGAGGTGTCTCTTGCGTCTTCCAGTCGTACTCGCCGGGCTGGGACGGACACCGGAAAACACCTTGGCTGCCTTTCATGTAAGCGCGAAGTCGCGTCGGCCAGACCGCATAGGACTGTCCGGTTGACGTGTGATTCCTCGCACCGGGGTAGTACTTGCAATCATTGATGTACATCGTCAATGCCAAGCCTTGCTGGCGCAGATTCGCCATGCAGACCACCTGTTGGGCTTGTGCACGTGCCTTATTGACAGCAGGCAGCAGGATCGAAATCAGCAACGCGATGATGCCGATGACGACCAGCAACTCCACTAAGGTGAAGCCGCATTTCAGTGGGCGGGTAGCGCGGGATAAAGGCATTTTCAACATCGTTTGCTCCCTCAGAGTTGAGTACTGCGGACGTTCACAGAGTCGCCAACCAAAATAAAGGAGGCCGGTAGTTTGCAACAACCGGCCTCCTGATGAATTGACACTACCAAACGACGGGCTGCTCAGGGCAGGTTATTGGTATTCCACTGTGGAGAGACTGCCTGGAACTTCTTGAGCAACGCGGGTGCACCAGTGATGGATTCAACACCGTTACTCGGGAACGTAATCCATTTGATGTTGGGGTTCGCAGGATCGTAGCACAAGAGATCAGGCGGACTGCCCCAATCCACGTGCCCGTCGGCGTGCAGCAGATTGCAGCCGCCACGATGGATTTTGGCCGGAGCTTCGCGGTCATCCGTCGGATCAAGGCTGATGTTGTAATTGTAGTTCGGCGTCTGAGTGCGGTCACCGATGACAATCAACGTCGTGGCGTTACGAATCGCCGAGAACTTCACTTCTTTGACGCTTGTGCCACCAAACCCGGACCCGATGTCGCCGCCGAGACCACGCTGTGGATTTATCATCGTGTTGTGTGTGCCCCAGTCGTTGTAGCCGTAGGAGAACAAACGGCTTTCCTTGAGAAGCGTTTCACCGACCTTATAGCCATACCCTTCATCGCTTTTCAAAGCAAAATTAGGACCGGAGGTGGTGTCGTTCTGTTTCCAATCATACATGTCGTCTTTCTGAGTGGGGCACCGGAAGACGTTGGTCGTGCCCGCCATGTATTTACGCAAACGGGTTGGCCAAATTGCGTAGTTAATGCCTTGCCCATTAGCGCGGGCGCCGGGGAAATACTTCCACTCATTTCCGTACATCGTCAGG
>JAQGHK010000002.1 GCA_028288875.1 Phycisphaerales bacterium
GGAAGTTGATCAGCTTCCCGTCCGTCACCGGGCAGGCCAAGCTGACGTCGACCTGCGTGCCTCGCACGGCCAGCATCACGGCCTCGTGGAGTCGGCCGAGACCGGCACCCGTTTTGGCGCTGACGGCCAGTGCATGAGGATGCAGGGCTTTCCAATAGTTCGCCTTATCGGCGCCGGCTTCCGTGTCGGTCTTGTTGAGCAGCAGGATCTCCGGCTTGCCGGCCGCACCGACCTCCGTCAGCACCTTGTGCACCGCATCAAATTGAACCTGCGCGTGCGGATGGCCAACGTCCAGCACGTGTAGCAACAGGTCCGCGTGGACGGCTTCTTCCAAGGTCGCTTTGAAGCTGGCGACCAGGTTGTGCGGCAGATCACGAACGAAGCCGACGGTATCGCTCAGCATCACGACCGTGCCGCGATCCAGGTTCCATGCGCGCGTTTTGGTATCCAGCGTCGCAAACAACTTATTGTCCGCGTACGTGCCCGCACTGGTCAGCGTATTGAACAACGTACTTTTGCCGGCGTTCGTGTACCCCACAATCCCTACGGTGAAGTGCAACGCGTTGCGTGCCTCAACCAGCCGGCTCTTGCGCTCCTGGATCTTGACAATGCCGTTCTTCAACTCGCTGACGCGTTTGCGGACTAAGCGGCGGTCGGTTTCCAGCTGTGTTTCACCCGGGCCGCGCGTGCCAAGCCCGGCGACGCCGCCGCTTTGGATGCGCTCCAAGTGGTTCCACATTCTGGCCAGGCGCGGGTAGGTGTATTCCATTTGCGCCAGTTCGACCTGCAGTTTGGCCTCGGCGGTTTGCGCGCGGGTGGCGAAGATATCGAGAATGAGTTCGGAGCGGTCGAGTACTTTGATGCCGGCGTTGTACGGGGAATCAGCTTCTTTGTTGATCAGCCGTTCGAGCGCGCCAATCTGGGCAGGCGACAAGTCGTTGTCGAAAATAACAACGTTGGCCTCGTGCTTGATGGCCAACTGGGCGACTTCTTTGGCCTTCCCGCTGCCGATGTACATGCCGGCGTCCGGCCGCTGCCGGCGCTGGATCAGGCGGTCGACGACGCGCGCACCGGCGGTCTGAGCCAGGCTGGCCAGTTCGCCGAGCGGATCGCGCGGGTCGGCGTTGGTATCGGGCAGAAGAACGCCGACAAGGACGGCGCGTTCCTGTTTCACGGACAATTGAGATCGCTTCAGATCGGACAAGTTTCGCTTTCACTCCTGTCGCCCGCGGTTGCGGGTCGAACACATTAGTATACGTTGATCCGATGGAGCCGTCAGCCACGATCGGATCGCTTAGTTACCTCGACGAGCAGATCGAAGCCATCCGCGGCCACCTGCCGGCGGCTTTGCACGACTTTGATCAGACCGCCATCCACCAGAGCCGGGTCGGCACACGGCGCCTAAAAGCCGGTTTTGACATCCTGGAGCCGCTTTTAGCGGATCTCAACGCCGACGGCTTGGCTAAAGCGGGCAAAGGCCTGCGACGGCGGCTGGGGCCGCTGCGCGATCTGGATGTGATGATCGATCACCTGTCCGAAGCCGCCCTGCCGCCGCGGTCGGCGGACGCCATTGCCTGGGTACACCAACATTTCGAAACCGCCCGGGCCGATGCTCGGGCGGACAGCGTTCTGGGCCCAAAGAAGGCTGCCAAGCTGATGGCCCGGTTTGATGACTGGTGGCGCGTCCGCCATGGCTTGGAACAGCACGCCGAGGCAATCCAGCCCCTGCTGGTCGACGCCCTGCATTCCCGGTTCAGCGCCTTCGCCGACTTGGCCGATCGGGTGGCCGGCGTGGTCGAATCGCCCGTCGATGCTCCGCCAATCGACGTGCATGAATTGCGGATCGATGGCAAGGCGGTGCGCTATGCCTTTGAAATCGCCGCGGCCCATGGGCTGCCGATTCCGAAGAAGATCGCCAAGACGTTCAAAGCCATGCAGGATTCACTCGGCGATTGGCACGATGAGGTCGTCTTAGCGGAGCGGATCCTGCGGGCGGTCATTGATGCCGAGCTTGCGCTGCATCGCCCGCCGCTGGCGTCGGCAGTGCTGGACGTGGCCCGGGCGTACCTGCATCGCAGTGAAAAATCGCTGGCCAAGTTCGGGATGCAGTGGCGGCGATCCGGCGGCTCCTTGCGAACCACCTTGGCGGAGCGCGTGCCGCTGACCGTGGACGTCGCCGCACCGATCGTTGAAAGGACAGAAACACCTGTCGTGACGGAAACGATCGGCGAGCCGGCGGACGAAGCGGGCGCTTAGCCCGGCTTCGAGTCGGCAGGAATCAGCGTCAGTTCGATCGCTTCCGGCGGGCAGAACGCCCGCACTTTGTACGTCGAAAACCCGATTCCCCTGCCGACGACCAGCCAGCGGTCGTCGATCTCGTGGACGCCGCGCGCGAAGCGGCGTGGCAGCGGATCGTGGGTCATCAGGGGATGGCCGCCGGGGAAGCAGACCTGGCCGCCGTGCGTGTGGCCGGCCATGACGACGTCGACGTCGCCTGGCGGGAATTTCAGCACCAGCGAGGGGAAATGCACGAGTGCCAGCCGCAGGGTGTTTGCCGGGCGTGGCGGCAGGTCCGTGTAGAACCGCTCCGGCGTATCGCAGGGTTCCACGCCGTGCAGGCCAATGATCTCGAGGCGGGTGTCGCCGTCGGTCAGCGTCAGCACCTCATTGAGCAGGATACGCACGGGCCAATCGGGAAGAAATGTCGGCAGCACGTCGCCGTCGTGATTACCCAGCGTGCCGTAGATGCCGAGGCGGCTTTTCAGCCCGCTAACCAGGCGACGCACGTTTGCGATCGACGGCCCGGCGTCGTGCTTGGCCTCGACGAAATCGCCAGTGATGCAAGTCAAGTCCGGCGGATTCGCGGCCACGCGTTCCAGCACCTTATCCAGCGACGGCATCCAACGCGGCGTCAGATGAATGTCCGTCAGGTGGAGAATGCGCAGGCCATTCAACTTCGGCGGCAGATTGCGGATCGGCAGCGTGTATTGGGACCAGACCAGCGATCGCGGAACGCCCGCCTCGATCACGGTTTGCCACGGCTGCCGCACCGGAGCAGGCAGCGTTCGGGGATGGCCGGGCACCGGGATCGTCTTCACGGCCCGGATGATAGCGAAAGCCGTCCTCCGGACGATCGCTCGCCGCGAGTTTTGCGTGATCTGCCCCGCGCGGGTAACGTCATAACGCTTCATGACACGCCCGCTGCCCGTCCTGCCGTCCGACGACATTGAGAAGAAGGAAAAGTGTGGGGTTTTCGGGGTGTGGGGCACTCCGACGGCTTCTCAACTGGCCTACGTCGGCATCTTCGCCCAGCAACACCGCGGCCAGGAATCTGCCGGCATCGCCGTGACAAATGGTCGCGATCTGAACGGCCACACCGGCATGGGCCTGGTTAGCCAGGTCTTCACCCCGCGAATGCTGAACGAGGAGCTCGCCGGCCACGGCGCGATCGGGCATGTGCGCTATTCCACGACGGGCTCGTCCAAGCTCTGCAATGCCCAGCCGTTGCTCCGCCAGCACCGCCTCGGTCCGGTGGCCATCGCGCATAACGGCAATCTGATCAACGCCCCAGTCCTGCGGCGGGAGTATGAGGAAGAAGGCCACATCTTCCAGAGCACGACCGACACGGAAATCATCGTCCACCTGATGGCCGATCCGAAAATTGTCGAAAAGCGCGACCCGCTTCCGCACGTGCTGCGGATGCTGCAGGGCGCTTATTCGCTGCTGTTCCTGTTCCCCGACCGTATCGAAGCCGCCCGCGACCCGTGGGGCGTGCGGCCGCTGTCGCTCGGCAAGATGCCGGAAGGCCAGTATGTGGTCGCCAGCGAGACGTGCGCCTTTGATGCGATCGGCGCCGAATACGTTCGCGACGTGGAACCCGGCGAGATCGTTACGATCAGCCATGCCGGCGTCACCAGCCGTCGCTTTGCCGATCCCCTGCCGCCGGGTGCCCGGTGCGTGTTCGAACACGTCTATTTCGCCAACCCCGCCAGCCGGGTGTTCGGCAGCACGGTGCAGCGGGTTCGTGAGGAACTCGGCCGGCAATTGGCGCGCGAGTCGGCGGTTGAGGCCGATTGCGTCATCCCGATGCCTGACAGCGGCCGTACGGCGGCGCTCGGCTTCAGCAAGCAGTCCG
>JAQGHK010000012.1 GCA_028288875.1 Phycisphaerales bacterium
TGATTCGGATCTGGAATTACGTGCCCGCACTGCTGGCCCCCGCGGGGGCCGAGTTGAATCGGTACATGGCGTTTAACGCCGGGCGGTTCGAGGCGATGAGCCGCTGGTTCGGCGAAGCCGGCTTAGCGAAGCACGCGCCGGCCGGCACCGGCGTTGGCGCGCCCGGTGACGACCTGATCATCCACGGCATAGGCACAACGACGCCCGGGGAGGCGGTTCAAAACCCGCTGCAGACGCCCGCTTTTCATTACTCCGCCCGCTACGGACCGCGCCCGCCCTGCTTCGCGCGGGCCACTCGCGTCGGCCGGGTGCTGCTCGTCAGCGGCACGGCCGCCATTACGGGTGAAGACACGGTCGCGCCGGATGATCTGCCGCGGCAGTTGGCGCTCACGCTGGATCATCTGGCCGCGCTCGCCGGCGATTTGCGGGCGTATCGCTCGGTGCGCGCCTATGTGCCGCGGCGCGACGATGTGACTGCGGTCATCGCCTATCTCTCGGCGCGACTGTCGAGCGACTGCGACATCCGGCCGATCGTCACCGACCTCTGCCGTCCGGAGCTTCGGGTTGAAATCGAGGGCATCGCCGACGACAGTACGCGATCATGAGCGATCGCTACGACGCAATCATCATCGGCGGCGGCCCCGGGGGCTCGACGGCCGCGCTCGTCATGGCCCGCGCGGGCTTGAAGGTGTGCGTCCTGGAAAAGGACAAGCACCCGCGGTTCCACATCGGTGAATCCTTCCTGCCGCGCGCCACGCCACTGTTGCAGGAGCTGGGGCTGGAGAAAGTGGTTCGAGCGCTGCCGCACGTAAATAAAACGGGCGCGGAATTCGGCTTCGGCAACGACATGAAGACGATGAAATTCGACTTCACGATCGGCTTGGTCCCGGGCACGCGAATTTTCAACATCGCCCGGGCCGACTACGACAAGGTGCTGTTTGACCAAGCCGGCTTGGCTGGTGCCGAACTGCGGGAAAATACGGCGGTGCGAGAGATCGTATCGCTTAAGCAGGACGACGTGATCGTCCGCACCGGGGCGGGCGACATTCGCGGTCGGATTCTGATCGACGCCAGCGGGCATGGCACCGTTGTTGGCCGCCACTTGGGCCTTCGGCAGAACTTTGACGAGCCCGAACTTCAGAAGGTCGCCTACTTCGAACATTTTGACGACGTGGAGCGCCTGCACAATGACGAAGACGGCCACCCAGGCATCTTCATGGCCGACGAGGGCTGGTTCTGGATGATCGGCATTGATGCGAAGCGCACCAGCGTGGGCTTCGTCACCCGGCCGGAGTTTGTGAAGACGCTGAATATCCCGCCGCATCAGCTGCTGCAGTGGGCGATCTCGCGTTGCCCGGTGGTTCGCCATCGCATGCGCAACGCCACGGGCCCATCGACCAATAGGGTGCTGGCCGACTTCAGCTACACCTGCAAGCCGTACGCGGGCGATGGCTATTTCTTGGTCGGCGACGCGGCGTGTTTTCTTGATCCAATCTTTTCCACAGGCGTGACGCTGGCCATGGTCGGCGGGAAGAAGGCAGCGGAGCTATCGATCAATGTGCTCAGCGGCAAGCTCGCACCGGCCAAGGCGCAGAAGCAGTACATCAAGCTGATCCTCGGCAGCACGGGCGTGTTCTGGGGCCTGATCCGCGGCTACTACCGCCACAGCTTCCGCGAACTGTTCATGAACGGCACCGGCCCGATGCAAGTGCACAAGGCGATCATCAGCATTCTCGCTGGCCACGTGTTCCCCAAGCCCAAGTGGGGCCTGCGCTGGCGGCTGTGGCTGTTTCAGTTCTGCGTGTGGGGCCAGGAGAAATTCGGCACCTTCGTGCCGAAGCGGCCGCACTGTTCGCTGGTGGCACAATCGCCGGAGCCGCTGCCGCTGATCGACGGCGCCGACACCATGGCCGCCGCGACGGCGCACGCGATATGAGCGGCACAGCCGACTGGCCGCTCTGGGCACGCATTCAGCAACATACAGGCGATGCGCCCGATCGCGTGGCGTACATCGAACAAGGTACCGGTCGTTCGATTACGTACGGGGCGCTGGTTGACGCCGTGATCGCCGCGCCGCAGCGGGCGTCGGCCGTTGAAGTGCTGAGCGTTGGCAATCGCATCGCGTTCGTGGTTCGCCTGCTTGCCCTCCTGCGGGCCGGTGGCAGCGTGTTGCCGATCGATGTGACGGTGCCCGCGGCCGAGTCCGACAGGCTGACGCAGATCGCTATCGCCGCCAAGCTTGATGCGCCGGCGGTGCTCCTGCCGAGTTCGGGCACGACGGGCCAGCCGAAGCTCATCTGTCGCCCGCGCGACGGCCTGCACGGCATGGCGAGCGGTTTGGCCACGGCGATCGGACTTACTTCGGCCGACCGCGTGCTGGCGGCAGTGCCATTGGCGCATTCGTATGGCCTCGAGCATGGCCTGCTGATCCCGCTCTGGGCGGGTTGCACGGTGCTGCTTTGCGACGGCTTAGACTTTCCGCCAATGGCGGCGGCTTGGCGCGCCGGGCCGACGGTGTTCCCGGCCGTGCCGTCAATGTTGGAACTGCTGCTGCGCAGCGAGCTACCCAAAAATGAGTCGCTTCGTCGCGTCTACACAGCCGGCGCGCCGCTGCCGGCGAGCGTGGCCGGCGCGTTTGAAGATCGCTATGGCGTGCCGGTTGGCCAAGTGTATGGCATGACGGAAATTGGTTCGGTCACGTATCGCGATCCCGCGCGGGATGCCGCCGATTCCGTAGGCCGCGCGGTGGCGGATGTGCAGATGCGGATCGATGATGTTGGCGAACTGCTGGTGCGCTCGCCATCAATGTTGAGTGGCTATTTCGGCGATGCATCCGCCTCAGCCGCCTTGGTTGATGGCTTCTTCCGCACTAGCGATCTGGCCGAGCTGTCGGCCGATGGCGAAGTCACGCTGCTCGGCCGGACGAAGCTGCTGATTGACGTCGGCGGCGCGAAGGTGAATCCGTTGGAAGTAGAATCCATTCTCGGCGAGCACCCCGGCGTTGCGGCGTGCGTGGTGTTGCCGCTGGCGCTGAGTGAGACGATCCGAAAAGTGCGGGCCATCGTGGTGCCGACTGATCCGGCCGCGCCGCCGAGCGCGACGGAATTGCGCGAGTTTGTCCGCCAGCGCCTCGCGCGTCACAAGGTGCCGCGCTTGATCGAATTCCGCGAAAGCCTGCCGCGAACGCCTGCGGGTAAGATCGCCCGGCAATTACTGGAGACGATGTGATACGCCGATCCATCCTTGTCACTGCGATCTTGCTCGCCGGCTGCGCTGCCAAGCCCGATCCGATTCCGCGTTACGCCGCGATGAGCCCGAGCGATTCGCTCGCCGTCGTCCGCACGCGGCTCGCCAACGTTAAAAGTGTTCGTGGCGAGGCGGACATGACGCTCACTGATCCGAAGGGCCAAACCGTTCACCTCGACGGCGCCTACTTGCTGGCCGCGCCAAGCCGCGCTCGGCTGCGCGCCTGGAAGCTCGGCCAGGCCGTGTTTGATCTGACGATCCGCGAAGATGGCGCATGGGCCTATCTGCCGCGTGAAGAGGCTAGGCCGGCCGCGCCGGGGTTGCGACAATCGATGGGCCGCTGGCTGGGCCTGCTTGGCGGCGGCGACTTCTTCATCGGCGACGCTGAATTGCACGGCGATACGCTCACCCTC
>JAQGHK010000031.1 GCA_028288875.1 Phycisphaerales bacterium
AGTGAGCGGTGGGGCAGCCTGACCGCCTCGCTGGAACAGCCGGCCAAGCAGGCGGGAACCGGCAAAACCGCCGCACCCAAGCCTGATCCGGTCTCGCCGCCGGTGTCGCGCGACGTGGTGAAGCCGCCGGCGACGCCCGTAACGCCGCCGCGTCCCCAGCCGATCGCGGACACACCGCCACCCGCGGTGACGCCCGAGCCAAAGATCGAACCGAAGCCGGAGCCGAAGGTGGAAGCACCGGCCCCGGTGGTGGTCGTGCCACCGCCGCCCAAGCCGCAGCCCGTTTACATCCCGCCGCCCCCGCCGCCGGTTGCGGAAACGCCGACGGAGGACCTGACCATCGAGCAGGCCACCGTCCGTGCCAGCGACCTGCGTCTGAAAGCGATCGACGCCCAGACGAAAAACGAGTGGGCCACCGCGTTGAACCTGTACGAACAGATCCAGCGCCTGCCGCGCGACGCTTGGCCGGCCGATCTGGCCCTGCGTTTGGACGTCGCTCGCCGTAAAGCCGCCGCCCAGTAACCCCGTCGCCGCGCCGTTGGCGGAAAGTTGTGAGCGATCAGGATTTCCCCGAACTCCAACGTTCCATGCTGTTTTGTGTCTGACGTACCGTGAAACCGTAAAGCCCTCCCAGTTTCCCCAATCGCTCACAATCTGACGATCGCCGTGCCCGCGTGAAGCGTGGCAGACGGAATAAGTTGCATTGGGTGAGCGTTTGTCGGTCCAATATGCAACATGAAGATTGAGTCAGATAATCTTCACTCGTCATCGGCCGTTTGCCGATGAACAGAGGTCGAGTTCGGTTGGAAACCGTTCGAGATCTCGCAGGAGTCGCCGATGAAGTCGTCCTCTTCCAAGTCTGTCTTGCCCAAATCCGCTTTGGCTAAAGACGCGCAGTGCTGCACGCCCGCCGTTCACGCACTGTTCGCCAAGCAGATGCCGCTGCTCGAAACGACCGCCGGCCTGCTTCGGGCTGCGTCGCTCTTGGCGATGCACCAGCAGAAGCAGCCGCGCACCGACGATGTCGAACGCACGCTCAATGGATATGCCAAACTGATCAAGAGCCGCGTCCGCGGTCCGCAGCAGCAGGCGATGCTCGCCCACCTGCACGCGTACCTGTTCGACGAGTTCGGCTTTAGCGGCAACGCCGACGATTATTACAACCCGGCCAACAGCCACCTGCCCGACGTCCTCGAGACGAAGCGCGGCCTGCCGATCACGCTGTCGCTGGTCTACAAGGTCGTCGCTGAAAAGCTCGGCCTGGTCGTCCACGGCGTCGGCCTGCCCGGGCACTTTGTCGCCAGCGTCGAAACCGACGAAGGTACGATGTTCGTCGACTGCTACGACCACGGCCGCGTCCTCACTGCCGAGGATTGTCAGAATCGTGTGGAAGCGATCTTCGCCGACACGGTCGATTTCTCGGATGAGATGCTTCGCCCGGTGACGCACCGCATGTGGCTCAGCCGCATGATCCAGAACCTGCTGCACGTGCACACGTCGGCAGAGCAATGGGTCGATGTGGGTGCACTGCTCGAACTGCAGATGCTGCTCTGGCCACGCCAGCCGCAGCTGAAGCGCGACCTGGCGTTGGTGCTGGCCCGCATCGATCGCAATGAGCCGGCGTCGTTCTGGTTGAACGACTATCTGAAGAGCAACCCCGATGATCCCGAACACGGCGAACTCGCGGCCCTGCTCGCCAAACTGTCGCGCTAAGCGAAATCCAAGATCAACAGAGATGGGCGCGGATAAGAAGTCCTCTTATCCGCGCCCATTTACGTTTGCAACGGGCAACGCGATCGCCGTTACCATTCCGGCGCCTGGCTCCGCAGCTTAGCCGCATTTTTTGCCTTGCCACCATGCGCGATTCGTCCCGCCTTTCAGCCGCGATATTCCGACACTGTTGTTCGATCGTCGTTTAGATTCGGAACGGCGAGTGAGGCGTTCCGGCGTTCGATCGGGCGTCCACTGTTGTTTGGAACGAGGAAAATCAATGATTGCAGCATTCGTACGACGGGCGTTCGGCCATCGCGGTGTAATTCGTGGCGTCGCCTTGATCGCGGCCGTCGCGCTGGTGAACGCATCGGCGTTCGCGGCGGACACTCCAATCACCATCTGGAACCTCGGCGACTCGGTCACCGACGGCGCGGGCAGCCCGAAGACAGGCGAGCCGGATTCCGGCGGGCTGCGGAAGTCGATGATCAATCAACTCCTCGCCGACGGCTTCAACCCCACGCTCTACGGCTCAGTCAACACCGAGCACCCGGATCGCATCCCCAAAGTGATGGACACGCCCACGCGCCGGTTCCATGAAGGCCACAACGGCTTCACCATCGGCGGCGTGATGGGCGGCGTTGAAAGCTGGCTCGGCAAAAGCCCCAGCAATCATGATCAGCCGATCTACCCGGATTACATCACGGTCATGATCGGCACCAATGACACGGGCAAGGCCTACTTCAAAGCTAAAGACGCTGGCACGCCCGAAGACGAAAAGGAAGTGATCGGCGCGATGAGCAAAGAGGTGCACACCTTAATCGAAAAGATCACCACCCTGCGGCCGGACGCGCACGTGATCGTCAGCAGCATCATCCCGACCTATTGGGCTTACGGCATTGAGTCCAAGATCACCGGCCACCCCTTCCCCGGCGACGGCGCGCCCAAGGATAAGACCGACTATCTCAAC
>JAQGHK010000052.1 GCA_028288875.1 Phycisphaerales bacterium
GGATTCGATGCTGCTCATCAACTTCATGCCGACGGCGATCTATAAGCCGGAATTCTGCCTGCAGACGACGATGGCCGCCGCCAAGCAGGCCGACATCGATCCGTCGCGCATCATTTTCGAAGTCGTCGAACAGTACGAAGTGCCCGACCGCGATCATCTGGCCAACATCCTGAACTACTACCGCGACCACGGCTATCGCGTGGCGCTCGACGACCTCGGCAGCGGCTACGCCGGCCTGAGCCTGCTGGCAGACCTTGATCCGGATCTGATCAAGATTGATCGCGAACTCGTCAGTCGCAGCGTGAAGTCGCCGACGCATCGCGCGATCGTGGACGCCCTCGTCCGCATCGGCCGCGATACCGACAAAACCGTGCTCGCCGAAGGCGTCGAAACCGCCGACGAAATGCGGCTGATGACGCACCTGGGCGTCGACCTGTTGCAGGGTTTCTATCTCGGCAAACCCGCCGCCGTCCCTGCAACCGAGCCACTCTGCCCGGCGCTCAAACTCGCCGTGTGATGCGCTCGCCCATCCGCGCACGAGGGAGAAACCGCATCGACATTTTTTGTAAGAAAACGCCGATCGGTGACGTCTAATTGGTCGGACGGCTGGCGGCGTCCGGACGGGTATGCAACGCACTCCCCACCTGTCCGAGCAAGGCCGATTGTCTAACCCGAGCAGCCCCGTGACGACGGTGGCCGCTCGCTTCTTCCACGACACACGCCGGCCCGGACTTCCCACCGGGCTGGCGTTTTCGTTTCTCGGCGGCAAGGCGAGAGATCGGCTCCTTGTCCACGTGTAGCCGGCGAGCATGCTTGCCGTTTATCGTGGCTAACAACGTATTTTCTCGCGGATGGCCCCCTCTCTGCGTCGGAAAGCGGCGAGCATGCTCGCCGCTACACGTGGGAAATCACGATTTTCGCGGTACAAACCTCCCATCTTAACATGCGACCAACTTTCGCCCCTGCCTTATCGGAATTCTTGTAAACTACTCCCGGCGGTGACGTATTTGTCCTCGGAGAGTGCGGCTTTGGTACGACTAATTCAGCAGCCAACGGCTGGTGTTGATCTTTTAGAGCAATACCGGCAGTCCGGTTCCCCGGACATATTCGCCCAGATTATGCGCGCCTACGGCGGCATGGTGCTGAGCGTCTGCTACAAGGTCACCAAGGATGCCGCCGACGCCGAGGACGCCTCACAGGCTGTGTTCCTCACGCTCGCCGTGCAGTGCAAAACCGGCAATCCGATCCAATATCTCGGCCCGTGGCTGAAAAAAGTGGCGAAGCGCACTGCTCTCGATCTTGTTCGCTCGAAGAAACGCCGCACGCGCCGGGAAACCGTGACCGCGGAGAATCGGCCTGAGCACTACACCATCCGCCCCGGCGCTAAGCCCGAGGCCGATGAGTTGAACGCCATCCTTCGCGCCGAACTCGATGAACTGCCCGGCAAATACAAAATGCCGCTGGTGCTGCATTACTTCGGCGGCCTGTCTCACGATCAGATCAGCAAAGAGATGAAGTGCACGACGGCCGCCCTGGGTGTCCGCCTGCACCGGGCCCGCAAGATGCTCGGCAAGCGGCTGACCGCCCGCGGCATCAGCTTGGAAGGCGTCGCCCTGACCGCCGCCCTTGCCGCAGCCATCCCCGCCGTCTTCAGCGATCGCTTCATCGCCAACACCAGTGCGGCCGTTGCTGGCATCACCTACGGCCAGCCGGCGATGATGTCGGCCATGATGCCGACCGGGGCGCTGCCGGATAATTTCGCGGCCGTTCTCTCACTCGTCAGCCAGGTCGGCCACTCGATGGCCAAGGCGCGGCTGAAGATGGCAACCCTGGCGATGGCCTGCAGCATCACCCTCCTCGGCGGGGCGGCCGAGGCCACGCGATTCCTTCCCGAATCGATGCGGCCGAACCTGGATTTCCTCGCCCCGTCGCAACTGATTAAGAACCTGCTGACGCCCGCCCTGCCGGCGATGCGGATGCAGGATGTGCCCAAGCCTAAGGTTGAGGTCGCGAAGGTCGACAACAACCTCCTCGATACCCGGGCGGCGTACATCGCCCCGCCGGTGCAATCGCTGGTGGCCGTCAATCAGCCGGTGCTGGCCTTGCAATGGCCGCCGCCGCTGCAGATGCCGATCCCGAATTCGTCCGCCCCGGTGGTCATTCCGACATTGTCACTGGCGACCGCCCCGACGCCGCGCCAAGTGGCCCCGGCGACGCTTGCAGTCACCGCCGCCGCCATCGCCCCATCGGCGAAGACCTCCACGCAGACCGACGGCTTCCACCTGACGTCCGCCAGCGGCGGCAGCACCGAACGCAGCGCGCCTTCGACCGAGTCGACATCCGCGGCCCCGCCGCCCGGGCCGGGCCATCGCGAGCCGGGCGCGCCCTTGTCGGCCGCCGTGTCGCCGGATGCGTTCTCAACGATTTCTCAGAACGTCCCTCGCGTTCGTCCGATCGCCAGCTTCGAAGGTTCGGCCGTCGGCGGCGCGACGTTCAACCACATTCCGACCGTGCCGAACGACATCCTGGGCCGGCCGCACGGCCCGCTGCCGCTGCCGACCGGCGACGCGGCGTACGTGCCGGATTCGATCATCCTTCGCTCCGGCCAAACGTTCCTGAACGGCGACGGCCGGTACGAATGGGCCGACACCGCCGCGGGCATTGCCGGTGGCGGCACGAACTCGGCCGCGTTCACCTTTGCGGGGCTGGCACCAACGCCGGGCGTCCTGACGGTCGAGCGGCTGCCGGTAACGACGCTCAATGCCCCGATCCGCCCGATCGGCCACCACTTCGTTGGCATCTGGTCGCTCAATTCCACGGTCGACTATGACAGCATCCGCGTCATGGCCCGTTACGACGAAGCCTTCGCCGAATCGCAGAACCTGCCGGAAAACGTGCTGAAACTGTGGGTTTACAGCGGCGGCGCCTGGATCCGCATCATGGACGACAGCTTCGAGCGTGACATGGTCGGCCACGCACTGTCCGGCAAATACGACGGTGAGATTCAGTTCTTCGCCGTCAGCGCCCCCGAGCCGACGGGTACGCTCGGTTTGCTGGTGGTGGGCGGCGGTGCCCTGCTGCGTCGGCGGCGTGCGAAGGCGAAATAACAATCTATCGGCGTCTGCCGCTCTCCTCCTCTCCCGGAGTACCGGGCGAGGGGACCAGAAATTCTCAGCTAATCGCGGCTTTTCAGCTCGGCATCTTCGCCATGCCGTGGCGGACGATCCAGAACATCACGCCCAGCACGCCGACGAACGACAGCACCAGAATCCACCGCCGCGCCTGGATTGAAACGGGCGTGACTTGGGGGCCATCAGTCCAAGCGGGCAGCAGCACGGTGTCGGTCGAGTGGCCGGGCTGATCGCCGGCAGCTTTGTCGCTGGTGTAGACGTTGTCGTAGTTCGCCCCGACGAATGGCGAATTGAAGAACTGCACCGAGCCGTCGGCGAACATCACGTTCTGGCCGTCGCGCTCGTGGTTGGGACTGTTGGCCATTCGCATCTGCGTGCGGGACATCTGCGTGGTGATCGACCGCGCATCGGCGCTGCCCGGGCTGGTGTCGCCGGCGATGACAAAGTTGCCCGGCAGCCGCGATCGGAAATGATCCAGCGAATACCCCGCTGCCACTGCGGCCGCATCGGGATAGGGATTGGCCAGCGCGTAGTTGTCGTTTACGCGGGCGTGGAAGTTGGACCGCTGTTTAACCGACTGGCGATCGAACGCGTCGCGCTCGGCGAGGCCATTTCGGAACGCGCCGGGGCAGATGAACGCCTCGGCCGGCAGGTCCATGGTGCGGGCGAGCAGAAACAGTGCGGCCGTCACATCGTTCGGCTGCGGGCCGGTGGCGGCGAAGGGATCGGCGGCCGTCGGGGCGGTGTAGGCAGTGATCGGGGCGGCCGGGTCGTAGCGCGTGCGCGGGAATTGCCCGTTGTAAATGCCCTCGTACATCACCAGCGATTGGGAGATTTGCCCGAGCTTTTCGGCACAGCCGACGATTACCGAATCATCCTGCGCCGATCGCTTCAGCCCCAGCGCAGCAATGCCAAGTGCGACAACGACGACAACGCTGACAATCAGATCAATCAGGCGGAACAAAGAAGCCCTTCGACGCAGATTCAGGCGTTAACCCGCGCCTCGGCGCGGCGTCGGCGCCAACGCATCAGAACGTACACGAGCGGCTGGACCATGAATAGGGCCGCCATCGACGTCCACTTCATCCGAAGCAGGAACCCGGCATCCATCTCGCGCATCGGCGGCGTGAGGCTGACTTCCATCCCCAGCGATTCATTCAATGAACTGGCCCAAGGCCGCGGCCGGCCGTATCGGCCGATTTGACCGAGGTAAGCGCCGCCATATTTCCAACCGGTTTCGTGTCCCTTGGCGGACGTCGTGCCGCCGAAAACGGCGAGTTGGCTATTGGCCGACACCACGCGAAGCATCTGTCCCTGTCCGCCCCAGCGGGCTTCGTCCAGAAATCCGCTGCTGCGCTGCGCCATCGCGGCCGCGCACAGACTGCAGGTGACGAACACCCACGCCAGCATCCGCCCCATGTACTGCCGCACGCCCGTTTGGCCGAACGGCTCATACGGGATCGGCTGCGAGGGCATGGAGGTCGCGGTAGCGGACATATTCAAGAGTACGAAACGTCCTGTGGAACAGGTTCAGTTTTCA
>JAQGHK010000084.1 GCA_028288875.1 Phycisphaerales bacterium
GCGCTCTGGCCCGCCGTAATCGACGAACCGAGCGGCATGATCGTCAGCGTCTTGGCGGGTGCATTGCTGAGCGTGACGCTCACGCTGGTTGCGGTGTTGCCGAGGGTCAGCCGGTAATTCGTACCGGCGATGTTCTGGAAGACGCTCGTTGTCGGAACGCTCAGCGCCTCGCCGCCAGCGAATTTCACTGTGCCGCCGAGGCCGCCCGCGGCGGTCATCAGCGTACTGGTTCCCAGTGTTGCGGCCGTCGCGGCCGAGGGATCAATGATCACACCTGTCGTGCCGCTGACCGCCGCGACGCCGCCCACCGCCAGCGTGCTGGGCGTGCCGGCCGCATTGAGGCGGAACACATAATTGGCCGATTGATTTGCCAGCCCCGCGCCGACGCTGATCGCTTGGCTGGTGAGTGTCGGAACGGTGACGTTATTCAGGCCAGTATCCAACGCCCCGCCATTGTTGGCCAGGCCACCACTGCCAAGCGAGCCGCCGCTGCCCAGCGCGACGGTCGTGCCTCGGCCGATGACGGTGCCGCCGCCGTACGTGTTGTTCGTGCCCTTAAGCGTCAGTGTGCCGCCGCCGGTGGTGAAGGCCTTGTTGGTAGCCGTCGTGGTCAGCGTGCCTGGGCCGCTAATGTTGCCGCTGATGCTGCCGCTCATCGCGCCCGCACCGTAGAAATTGCTCAGTGCGACGTTGCCGTTGCCGTTGCCGGCCAGCGTAACCGGCCCCTGGTAATCGCCCGAGCCGGAGAAAAAGTCCCACGACAGTGTTCCGCCGGCGTTGACCGTGACGGCATTAGCGACCTGACTGCCCAGCGCGGAAAGCTCGCCGCCGTTATTAACGGTGATGGCCCCGGTACCAGCCGCAGTGGTGTTGGTGAGTTCGACGACACCACTGTTGATGACGGTACCGCCGGCGTAGGTGTTGGCCTTCTGCAGCGAGGCCGCCCCGGCCCCGTTCCACGTCAGGCTCCCCGCGCCGCTGATCGTGCCAGTAAACGTTGCTGTGCCGCCAGTGTTAGACAGGTACAGCGAACTGCCGGCCGCGGCGTTGTTGACGATCGGATTGAAGTAGTAGTTGTTCGCGTTGGCGATGTCGCTGATCGCGCCGCCCGCGGCGTTGACCATCAGCCGGCGGTTAGCACCGATCGTGCCCGCCGTCGAACTGCCCGCGCCGCGGATCTGTAGCGTGCCAGCATCGAGCGTGATCTGCGTCGCTGCCGCGCTCGGTGCCGCGCCAAGATTGCTGCCGAACTCGATCGACAAGACGCTGTCGAACATTCCACCGGAGAGCGTGCCGCCGGTCACTTTCCAACTGGCCGGGCTCGCGGCGGTGCCGAAGCTGCCGTTAACCGTGCCGAGCGAGAAGGTGCCAAGCCCGGTTTTGGTGACGGCCGCGCCGCCGGCCGCGGCAAGGTTCACGGTATTGGCCAACGTCGTGGTTCCGCCGTTGGTGGCGATGATCGAGCCATTGGTCAGCGTCAGTGTGCCGGTCGCGAACGTGTAGCCACCGACGTTGAACGTCAGGCCGCTCGCGGTCTGCGTGCCGACCGTCACCGTGCCGGGCGTGCCGTCGAAGACAGCGGTATTGCCCGTGCCGGGCCAGTTGACGAATGTGCTGCCGTCGAGCGTCCAGGACGCGGTAGTCCAGTCGCCCGTACCGCCGGTGCCGGCCGCCGAGGTGTTCGGATCCCAAGTGTAGCCGGCCGCCTGCGCCGCGCCGGCCAATACGAGCGACAGCGCCGCCAAAACGGCCTGCGCGATGATGCCGAACCGGGCAGAATCAACAGACGAAGAAACAGCCGGATGGGCACTGAAAAAGCTCATATTTAATCCTCAACTTCAAGAATCCGCCAGACGGAAGTGGCTTGGCAAAGCTCCGCTGCCTGAATCTACTCCAGCGGCGTGGCCGGGCCAGCGACCTTTGCGCCAATCCGTTCGTCGATTTGCGTCAGGCCAGCGTGGAGGCCATGTCGATCGATCGATATGGTTCGCTGCCGCCGCGGCGCCAAACGCGAGGCACGCTGCTTCAGCGTCCGACCCGCCGACGACGGGCCATCGCACCGACAGCAGCCACACCAATCACTACGAGCGCGGCCGGTTCCGGAACCAGCGTCAGGGTTTCGTTGCCGGTAAACGTGCTGACGCCGAAGTAAGAGTTGAGCTGCGCCGCCGTGTACGTGCCGGCCGTCGTCAGGGACAGGCCGGACGTGCTGTTGGTAATCGAGCCGAGGGTGTCGGTTCCGGTCCCGTTGAGATTGACGACCGACAGCGCCCCGAAAGTCAGGACGGCCGAGTCTCCAAGCGACGCGTTGTTGCCCAGTGTGAGAATCGCGCCCGCAACATTGGCGACGGCAACATTGCCTGTGCCAAAGGTGCCGCCGGCGGCCCCGGTCGACAGCGTGCCGAGGTTAGCAGTCGTGCCTCCGGCATACGCGTTTGCCGCGGAAAACAGGCCGGTCCCTGCCCCGTTCCACGTCACCCCGCCGCTGCCACTGATAATACCGCTGTATGTCGTCGCGCCACTAGTGTTGGACAGGTAGAACGAACTGCCGCTGGCCGCGTTGTTGATGACGGCGCTTTGGTACGGATTACCGGTGGAGTCCACGATCGCGCCGCCGGCGGCATTCACCTGAATCGTTCGCGTCGCTCCGATCGCCGGCGCCAAAGCCGTGCCGGTGACCCGTAGCGTGCCGCTGTCGAGGATGATCTGCGTGGCGGCCGCCGTCGGTGCCGCGCCCAGGTTGTTGCCGGCGCCGATCTGCAGCACGCTGTCGAAGGTGCCGCTGGCGAACGCGCCGCCGGTGATGGTCCAGACGGTGGGCGCGGCGGCGGTGCCGAGCGTGCCGGTATTATTGGTCGTCATCGCCAGCACGCCGCTTCCCGTTTTGGTCAGGGCATTGGTCGTGGTCCCCGCCAGCGCCAGCGTGCTGGCCAGCGTGCTCGTGCCGGTGCTGGTCAAGAAGACCGAGCCGCTGGCGAGCGTGAGGGTACCACTTGCCAGTGAATAGCCCGCAACGTTAAAAGTCAGGCCGTTGGCCGATTGTGTCCCCACCGTGACCGCGCCTGCCGTCCCGCCAAAGACTGCGCTATTGCCTGCGCCAGGCCAGTTATTGAACGTCGTGCCGTCGGTCGTCCAGAACGCGCCGCTCCAGCTTCCCGCGCCGCCGGTGCCGGCCACTACGCCGTTCACATCCCACGTGATCGGGACGGCACGAGCCGCCGGCACCAGTAGCCCAAGGCAGGCCGAAGCCATTGCCGCCGACACAAGTTTTTTGCCCGCCAATGCAGTAATACGCGTACCCGTTTTCGTGACCGCTGACATGATGTTTCTCCTCCGCCGCCGACTCCGCGTTTGCACCGATCGGCGCACGCCGGGAGTCTGCAGGGTGAAGTTAAGTCATGGCTCTCGCACGGCCACGCGGAATTGCGACAAAGTATTCGCGTGTTTGCGTCAGCATGTGCCGCAGGCCGTCATCACTGCAACGAGGACCGACACGATCACAACCGGCAACGGCCATCGAACGCGACAATCGACCAGACCTTCAGTTCTGGCACGATGACCGATCGCACGCCGTCGGTGTGGTCCACGCTGAGCTGAACTGCATCCGCGTCATAGGTATAGATCGTCGCCGCGTCACCAAACGTGGCCCATTCAGCTGGCAATTGCACTCGCACATTTCGCGCGGCGTTGATGTGATCGCAGGCCGCCTCATAGTCGAGATTCAGGAGGTGAACGATCAATCTTCCATCAGCCGTTCGGCGAGGAAACTGCCATACTCGGCCGCTGGTCGTGGGCTTTGTGTGGGGGTCGCCGAGGGCGGCGACGAGCGCCTGGCGATCCGCGTGGCGGGCTAGCGGACGGGGGGCGGCGTTTGCGATGGCCAGCGGCCCTACCGTGCAGGTGCCGCGGAAAAGCTGCGGGTGCGCGCGAACGAACTGATAAAGCGGCGCGTACTCCTCGGCCGGCCCGTCGTACCAGTGGCTTCCTTTTTCCAGGGTGAAGCACCATTGGCGGTGCGGCGCCATCAGGCGTTGGCCGGCGCAGTAGCCGAGGGCGATCCAGATTTTCGCCAGATTGACCGCTCCCTTGGCCAGCACCCAGGCCCAATCCTGCCCGCGGGCGGTGGCGGCGAGCGGCTTGCCGGTCGCCTCGGCCATTCGGTAAGCGTAGACGGCTTCATGCAGGCTGGCTGTTCCGAGATGGGCCTGATGCGGTACCTCGCCGACCAAGTGCGTGAGGTTTGGCGCTACCGCCAGATGCGGCAGTTCGGGCAGCGCCGCATTCGCGCTGAGCGTAATGGGCCGCTGAACAATGTCGGCGGCCAATTGCCCGAGTTGGCGCACGTTCTCAGCTGCCAATTGCAGTTGGCAGTCGAGAAATTCGTTGCGGAGTGGCATGGATTCGATATTGGCCTTGTACGCGGCGTCATCGGCCGCGTGCTGGCGAATCAGCGTGCGATAATCGAACTCGTCCCAGGTCGTCGCGCCGGCGGTCGCCAGCATGTCCGATGTGCCGTTCTCCTTCAGCCAGGTTCGGAACGCGGCCATGCAGTGGTCACAGAAACAGCCTCCCAGGAATGCGACGCTGTGCGCCGTTCCCAGATGATCATCGACGTGCAGGCCCGGTGCCCCGCCGCGCATTTCTTCGGCCACGCGTTGCCGGACGAAGGCGCGGAAGGCGGGATGATTTGTGCAGCCGAACCAAGTCGGCGTTCCCTCATACGTGCAATCGAACAGCCACCAGACCGGAATGGGCGCGCCGGTGATGTCGCGGCAGACCGCGTCGCGCAAATCCGCATTTTTGTGCAGATTTTCCGCCCCGGCGGTGAGGCACCACAGGCTGCCGGTTCCGTGCACGCCCATGCTTTCGAGTTGCCGTACGGATTCGCCTTTGGCCGCGCCGCCCCAGGCCAGAAACGTGCAGCCGTAGCGGGCGTAGGTCGCCGGATCAGTGGCCGGATACATGAAGATTACGTCGTCGCCGACGAGGGCGGTCACGCTCCGGTCTACGGCAGGCAGCGGCGGATTGATTTGAATTTCAGACATGTCGAGCAATCCAATCTGCATTGCGAAAGGCGAGGGCCATGATGGTTAGAACCGGGTTGAAGCCGCCGTTGGTCACGTGAAGACCGCCGTCCACGACGAAGACGTTGTCCGTGCCGTGCACACGGCCGTAAGAATCGGTCACGCTGGTCCGCGGATCGTTTCCCATTCGGCAGGTGCCGGCCTGGTGCTGGCCGCCACTGAGGACCAGCGGGATGGGGCCGGCCGTCCAGACGCGCGACGCGCCGCTGGCGTGAAGCCAGTCGACGGCGCGCTGGCGAATGAAGGTTGCCGTGCGAACCGTTTCCGGGTGCGTGGTCCCTGAGAGTCGGACGACGGGAATGCCGTTCGCGTCCCGAACTTCCGGATCGAGTGTCACGCGTGCCGTGGGGCTTGGGATATCCTGAACAGGCCCTTGAAGCTGAATGAGGCGCGGATAGGCATCGCGCATATATCGCTTCGCCGCCAGGCCCCAGCGCGGCATTCCGGGCGGATAGCTGAACTTATTGAACAGCGCCGGCAGCTTCACAAACTCATTGGCCAGCATGCCGCCGCCGACAATGGCTCGGCCGGTCTCGTCGATGTTGCCGTGGTTGTAGTCACAGGTCGCAATCGCGGGCCCGGGGCCGATGCCGTCATGGACGACCTCTTCAAATAACCCCTGTGCGCCGTTGTAGTAATGACCTTGAAGATGCCGGCCGACTTGGTCGTGCGCATTGCCAAGGCCCGCTTCATGACCGGGACCGCGGCTGAGCAGCAGGAGGCGGGCAGATTCAATCGCCCCGCTGCTGCTGACCACCACTTTCGCCGATGCGAATTCGCGCCGCCCGGCGTGGTGGAACCACACACCCCTCGCGCGGCGGCGTCCGTCGACCATTATCTGCTCGGCCTGCGCCTGGTCGATCAACCGCAATCGCCCGGTCGCCAGCCCGCGGAGCAGCAGCGTGTTCTGGCTGCCCGTTTTGGCGTCGGTCGGGCAACCAAATCCGACGCACATTCCGCATCGAATGCACGCCTGCCGGCCATTGAACGGCTGCATGTTGATCAGCAGCGGAACGGGATGCGTGCGTAACCCCAGCGCATCGGCACCGCGGCGGAGTACGCGCCGCTGGATCGTGTCGTCGTGGGGCGGCAATGGGAACGACCGCTGCCGCGGAGCGACGTGCGCCATGCCGGTCGCGTCGCCGCTGACGCCGAGTTCCCACTCGGCACGGTCATACCAAGGCTCCATCTCGCTGTAATCAATGGGCCAGTCGGATAATGAACTACCAGCAGGCACGCCGTAGCGCGTAGCCATGCGGAAATCGTCCGGCATGAATCGCCACGCCTGCGCGCCGTAGACCAGCGTGCCCCCGCCGACGGTCATGGCGTTGTTCTGATAGGGCGGTTCATGCGGTCGGTACGTTTGGATGCGTTCGCCTTCTTCGACCACGCGGGGATTGCCATCGATCGCGGGGCCGGTGTTGTGGCCGTACGTGCTCAGGCGATGGTTGCGTAAGTGGTCGCGCGAGACCTCGGCCGGCGTGAGCCGCTGCCCGCGCTCCAGCAGCAGCACGCTCTTGCCCGCTTCGGCCAGCACGCCCGCGACGATGCCGCCGGCCGCGCCGCTGCCGATGACGATGACGTCGTAATCCGTCATTGACCGTCCTGTGCAATGTCAGTCGGTTCGTAGCCGGGAATGCGCGGGTCGTAGCCGATCATCGCCCACGACACCGCCCCACGATTGCCGCCATTGGCGGGGTCCGCGTAGTAACTTTCCAGGACCATCTCGACGAGCCAACCGAAGAAGGCGCGATCGTCTGCGTGCGGTGAATTCTCTTGCTGGACCAGCACGGCGTCTTGCCGATCGGACGATAATTCAGCAAAGTCGGTTTGATTCGCCACGCGCGCCGCTAGATCCAGTCGATCAAGCCCTTCCGTCAATTCCGTCCAGCGATGTGGGAGATCGCGGTCGAGCAACCGCTGGACATAAATCACCGCCCCGACCTGCCCGGCCGACGGATATTCGTCCGCCGGGACGATCCGATTCGCCGCAGCGCGAAGCACCGCTTCTTGGGATACGTTCAACATGAAAGAATTCCTGACGCCGGAATGACGCCGATTTAGATAATCTCCAGCCCGTCCTTATCCGGCAGCGGCGGGAACGGCGCAGCGGGCAGCGTCTGGTACCAGAACGCCACCGAGCACAAGTCATCTTGCCGCGGCAAATAGCGATGGCCGCTGCGCCAGCCGAGCGCCTGCATCGTTACGCGGAGCTCCCGCTCGAAACGCACCGGGTCGGTCACGTGCCAGCGATACAGGCCGAACCGCTCCTGACTCTGGTACGCGCCGTCCGGCCGAATCACCTGCGGCATGCCGGCGTACGGCGTGGTGAATTCCTGGTACTGCTTGGTTTCCAGGTTCTCAAAGTTGTACGACCCGCAGAAATAATCTTCCGTGCCCGTGCCGCAAATCGTCGGGAACTCGCGATCGTCGTCCATGAAGAACTTGATCTCGCCTTCGCCCCACCAGCCGGTGTTATTTACGCCCCACCCCATCACCGTGCCGACGTACTGGCCTTGCCCGTGAACGCCATCGAGGATTGTGTACACCTCCTTGTAGGGAAGCGGATTGACCCGCCGGAATTGCGCGTGGAAATACGCTGCGTTTTCAGCGACGTCGTCCAGCGCGTAATTGATCTGGTAATAGAGCGTCATCTCCTTCAGATCGATATTCTCGATTGTCATCCGGCACCGCTTGCGGAAGGGCATTTCCCAGTAGCAGTTGAAGGCGCTGCCGGGATTCACGCAGACGGCCAGCGATGTGATCTGCGAGAAGCGCCGCACGCCTTCCCCGCCCCAGCCGGTGCCCCAGGGGCTGGCGAAGAAATCGCCGATCGGACACTCCACGCTCGGGTGCGGCTGGTCGTCCCAGTAGATGCGCAGGATGGTGAACCGCCACGTGCCGGTCGGCGTCATCCACATCTGCTGAATCACCCCGGGCCCTTCGATATTGGCGATCTCGCGTTCTTCGCCGGGCGCGATTTTGATCGACGGCGACACCTTCCATCCCCGCCCCAAGTCGCGGGCGCACTCGGCCCCCGTCCCTTCAGTCGCCATTCCACCTTGGCCGGGCGCACCAGTGAAGTTTTCAGGACTGATGGAACGAGATTTGGCCTTGGAAAGACGAGTGAGGGCGGTCAGGGACATGCGATCCTTTTAAAAACTTGGCCGGCAGAGCGATTCGCACTAATGTAATATTGCTTTCAATAAGTGCAATTACGATTTTTACGGCTTTGGAGGATTGCATGCGAACGTTTTCAGGCCCGCAGCTTCAGCAGATTTCCATGCCCATGGGCGGGATCGGGGCCGGCTGCATCGGGCTCAGCGGGCATGGTGGGATTGTCGATATCGCGATCCGAAATCGCCCCGCCACCACCGCCCTCGCCGACGGCCACCATTTCACCGCCGCCGCGTTCGGGCTCATCCACGTTCACGGCAAAACGCCGGTGACCAAGCTTCTGGAAGGGCCATTGGCCCCCTTGACGCTCTATAACCAAGGCCTCAAAGCGCAGGGCTATCGGCAGGGTGGTTTTGAAGGACTGCCGCGTTTCAAAAAGCCGGTCTTTCACGCGGCCTATCCGTTTGGCACGGTTGAACTGACGCATCCTGAGGTGCCGTTACGCGTGAGCGTGACGGGCTTCAATCCCTTCATCCCGCTGGACGATGTCAACTCCGGCCTGCCGTGCGGCATTCTGGAATACCGGTTCGAAAACACCTCGGACCGGCCCGTGAAGTTCGACTTCTCGTATCACCTGTCGCACTGGGCGGAAGGCCGCTCGGGGGCGAAAGCAACCCGCAACGAGCTCATCGACGACATCGGCGTGTCATTCACAAACGCCGAAGCGGACGACGACACGACCTACGGCTCTGCCGCTTTAGCGGTGATCGGGCATACGCCGCGCGTGAAAGCGATGTGGGCGCGTGGCGGATGGTTCGACGCAATCTCCGCGCTCTGGCGTGAAGTATCGACCGGCGAGTTCACCCCCAACGCCGGCAGCGGCGATCGGCCGCTCGATGGTCGCAATGGCGGATCAGTAATGGTCCCGCTGACGCTGGCCGCCGGCGAAGTAGCCACGGTACCGGTCGTGATCGCCTGGCATTTTCCAAATGTCGGCTATGTCGTCGGAGCACCAGAGCAGGAGCCGAGCCAGCGCGGCGGCGTCGACGGGCCTACGCGAAAATGGCGGCCGTTCTACGTCAAACATTGGGCCGACGCCGCGGCCGTGGCGCGGCACGTGCAATCCAACTACGCCAGCCTCCGCGATCGCACCCGGCAGTTCCGCGACGCGCTCGACCGATCGACCGTGCCGCCGGAAGTGATCGATGCCGTGGGCTCAAATCTGGCGATCCTGAAGTCGCCCACCGTGCTGCGGCAGGAGAGTGGCAACGTCTGGGCATGGGAAGGCTGCTTCGTCGACACCGGCTGCTGCCCCGGCACCTGCACCCACGTCTGGAATTACGCCCAGGCGATGCCCCACCTGTTTCCGAATCTAGAGCGGACGCTGCGCGAGCAGGAATTCGAGCGTTCCATGGACGAGCGCGGCCACGTGCAATTTCGCGCCGCTCTGCCCGACGGCCCGGCCCCGCACGACTATCACGCAGCGGCCGACGGACAGCTCGGCGGGATCCTCAAGCTCTTCCGCGACTGGCAAATCAGCGGCGATCGCGCCTGGCTTGCGCGCCTTTACCCGCTCGCCCGGCGTAGCCTTGAATATTGCATTCGCACCTGGGACCCCGACCGCCGCGGCACACTGGCCGAGCCGCATCACAATACCTATGACATCGAATTCTGGGGCCCGGACGGGATGTGCACGAGCATTTACGTCGCGGCCCTTTCGGCCGCCACGCGGATGGCGACTGAGCTGGGCGACGGCGAGAACGCCGCCGAGTATGACCGCCTGTCCCGCGCGGCGGCGGCGACTTTCAACGACCTGCTGTTCAACGGCGAATACTTCATCCAACGCGTTCAATGGCGTGAGCTGCGCGACCAATCCTTCGCCGCATCCATCGCGTTACCGCCCAAGGAGGACCAGATCCTGCAGATCTGCCGCGAGGAGGGGCCGAAGTATCAATACGGCAATGGCTGCCTGAGTGACGGTGTCATCGGCGCCTGGATGGCCGGGCTATACGGCGTCGACACCGGCATGGATCGTGAGCGCATTCGCAGCCACTTGCGGTCGATCGTGCGGTACAACTTCCGTGACGATCTTTCCGACCATGTGAACCTCCAGCGGCCCGGCTACGCGCTCGGCCACGAGCCCGGCCTGCTGCTGTGCACCTGGCCGGCGGGCGACAAGCCGACGCTGCCATTTGTCTATAGCGATGAGGTGTGGACGGGCATTGAATATCAGGTCGCCGCGCACCTGATCAGCGAAGACCTAGTCGAGGAAGGGCTGTCGCTCGTTCGAGCCGTGCGGTCGCGATACGACGGCGTGGTGCGTAATCCGTTCAATGAGTACGAATGCGGCAGCTATTACGCCCGCGCGCTCGCCAGCTATGCGCTGCTGCCCGCCCTGAGCGGCTTCCGCTACGACCGCCCTACCGCGACCCTCCGCATCGCGCCCAAAATGCCGGCCAACTCGTTCACCAGTTTTTTCAGCACGGCGACCGGCTATGGAACGTTCACGCTGTCCGGCGATCGTTTATTGATCGATCTACTGGAAGGCGAGCTCGTCGTTGATCGCGTCGTTCTTTCAGACGACACCGTCCATCTCGTCGAGGCGTCGAACCGAGTTGTAACGCGTGCATCCCGCTGGGCGCTTTGATAGTCTCCATCCGGACATTCTCCTAACATCCCGTCTCAACCGGAATTCGCTTAGCGGCAAATTTCAGCATACGCGATCGATCACACTACCTTTTACACATTATAAACCAGTTTAAAGAGAATTTAATTGACTCTAATCGGCCGTGCGGTATTTTGTCGTGGGTTGACAGTAGGGAATCGAGACGGCTTTGCTGTTCGATTCCATGAGGTGGGACATATCAAATTGAAGGAGAGGGACATGCAACGAACGTCGAGTTTCAAATTTTTATCCGGTGCCGCAGCTGCGGTTTCATTGTGCGGCGCGGGTGCACACGCAGCGGTCACCATTGATGGGACGCGGTCTGGCGGCGACGGCTACACGCTCGCTTCCACGCAGGTCCTTGCGACCAGTTCGCTCAGCGACAGCAGCGGCGGGCCACAAGGTCCAGGGACAATGGCGACGGCGTCGTCCACCGGCAGCTTCACGCAGCTCTCCAACGTCTACACGCAGATCGACACGGTCAACAACAAGTTGAACATGTTTATCGGCGGCAGCATGAACACCGCGGATGGCGGTGTTTCGCACTACTGGGTCGCATTGCAGACCAAGACCGGCGGCGTCGCCAATCTGTCCAACCAAGCCGTGATCAATGGCTCGGTGTACCAGGTGAATAACCCCGGCAACACGAGTCTGGCGGTGACGCAAGCGAACGTCGGCGTCAGCAAGGTGAGCTTTGATACCGGCTTCCTGCCGACGGCCCTTTTTGCCGTCGAACCGAACATCGGCGCGACAAACACCGGCACGCAGGCCTACACGGGCTTCACGGACCTGACCGGTGGCGGCGCGAGTGGCGCGCTCGGCAGCGTCGCCTATAACGGCTCTCTGCAGAACATTCCGGTCGGCACGGGTGCGGTGGGCGACCCTGGCTTCGCCGCCGCCGCCACGGGAACGGAATTCTCGATCGATCTGACCGCGCTGGGCTACGTGTCCGGCTCGGGCGTGCCGATCCTGGCGACGATCTTCACCACCAACGGCGGGTCCGAAGGTCGCACGAATAACCAAGTGCTCGCGCCGTTCACCTACTTCGCCGGCGACACCAGCGGCGGCTTTGACTACACCTACGTCGATAACAACTCCGGCTCCAATGTCGGGGGCGCAACGGGCCGCCAGTTCTCTGGCAGCAACTACGTCGGCATCCAGTACTTTGCGGTCCCGGGCACCAGCGTTCCCGAACCGGCCAGCCTGGGATTGGCTGCGC
>JAQGHK010000092.1 GCA_028288875.1 Phycisphaerales bacterium
ATCGGCCACGGCACGCACTGCGCGGGCATTATCGCTGCCAACAGCCCTGCGGACGGCATTTTCGGCGTCAGCCGGCGGTCGGTGGTGCTGCCGGTCAAGATGCTCAATCCGCAAAGCGCCTTCGTGACGGAGGACGTTTACGCGTCGCAGATGGCCCAGGCGATTGACTACGCGGTGGCACGTGGCGCAAGGGTCATCAATTTGAGCTGGGGCGGCACGCTCTACATGCAGGCCGTGAAAGACGCCATCGTCCGCGCCCAGCAGGCCGACGTGCTCGTGGTCGCGGCGGCCGGCAACGTAAATGCCGGCGGGCACAACATCGATCTCATCAATGGCGACCCCGTCTATCCCGCCTCCTTCGCCGACGACCCGTCGTTAACCAACCTGATTTGCGTTGCCGCCGTCGACCCGAACGACCAGCTCGCGGCGTTCAGCAACTTCGGCCGCACGAGCGTTCACCTGGCGGCACCCGGCGTGGGCATCTATAGCACCTGGCTGGGCAACACGTATGAGCTTTCGGACGGCACATCGATGGCTACGCCATTTGTTTCGGGCGCGGCCGCGCTGCTGTGGGAACAGAGCCCGCCCGGCACGACCGCGGCACAAGTTCGCACGATGCTGCTGCAAAACGTCCGCAAGCTGCCGGCGCTAGCCAACCGATGCAGCAGCGGCGGTGTGCTGGATCTGCATTTCGTCGCCGGCTTGGCCGCGAATGCGGGGCGGCCCGCACCGGCGGCGACGCCCGCGCCCAGTCCCGTTCCCACAGCTGCTCCACCGGTAACGCCTGCGGCGACTCCAGCGCCCGCGGCGACTCCATCGCCCGCCGCAGGGCCGCAACAGACGGTTAGCGGCCGGGTTTACCCCGACGTCGCCGCCGGCGGCGAGACCACTGGCGTCGCCATTCAATCCGCCGGCACACCCGCCGTCAGTAAGAAAATCGAGCTCGATGCCAAAGATCCGGCCATGAAAAAGAAGCTCGCCGACGCAGCCGCTAAGCAGCAGAGCGTCACGGTCAAAGGCAAGGTCACCAAGATCAAGCCTGTTGAAAAAGGCTTGCCGGATCGCGACGTGATGAGCGTCGAATCCGTCGACTGACGTGCGACTCACTTTGATCGTTCTCGCCTCGTGCTGGAAAGGACTTGGTATGAACCGTTTAACGTCCCTGTGCGTTGCTATGCTCGGTCTGTCGCTGTCCGGTTGCTTCAAGATCGTGGATACCGCGGGTTTGCAGGCGGCGTACACCGACGCCTTCATCGCTACGGCCAACGCGCAGCACGTTAAATCGATGACGAACCTGCCCGATGACAAGCGGCAGGCGGCGGCCGCGAAATACGACGCCATTGCCGCCCGTATCAATGCCTATCTGCAATCGGCGATCGATCAGGCCTCCGACTTCAGAGTAGAAGAACCCGCCGAACGCTATACCGGCACTGGCACAAGCCAACTGGTCGCGGCGTTCGAGCGCGACGTCAGCAGCTTAGCGGGTCCGACGCCCCAGTCGGTAACCGCCACCGTCGCCGTCGGTCTTGCCGTGGAAGGCGTCAAAGTCATCAAAGCCCTCAACGACGAGGCGCAAAAGCAGGCCTACGACCGGTTTGCCACCAGTGTCAGTGAGAACAAGATGAAGTCGTTCACCGACGTTCCGATCTCACCCAGTTCGACACCCAATCGCTAGCGCGTTGGCATTTCTGCCCTCGTGGTAACGGGAATGCTATGCCGCCCGCCCCCGCCGCCTTCGACGCGCCGTCGCCCTGCGCACGACGACCGCGGGATTGCGACACATTGCTGTCGCGTCTCGCGTCTCCGTGTAACGAGCCACGATTCTGTTAAGATTGTGCGACCCAGCTGTCTGAGCGGGGAACGCTTTAGGCTAGCTGGTGGATGCGTGGCGGGGCAGGGAACATCATTGGGCAGGCGGCGTATACTATTCATTGACCACACTGCTCGACTCGGCGGTGGGGAGATTGCGCTTTTTAACATGATCCGTGCGCTGGATCTGAGCCAGTACGAGCCAATGGTCCTCCTGTTTTCCACGGGGTCACTTTACGACAAGCTGGTGTCGGCCGGCATCCCAGTTCGCGTGCTGCCACTGCATGCGGCGGTGGTCGAGGCACGGAAAGACTCGCTGGGGCCGACGAGTCTGTTCCGGTTGAAGGATATCGTTAAAACGCTGTGGTTTACGCGCCGTGTGAAGAATCTGATCAAGGAACTGCGGCCGGCGATCGTTCACACCAATAGCCTTAAAGCCGACATCATCGGCGGATTTGCCGCCAAGTGGACGGGTGTCCCATTGATCTGGCACGTACGGGACCGGATCGAGCCGGATTATTTGACGCCGATGGCCGTACCAATCTTCCGATGGTTGGCCCAACGCGTTCCCGACCTGGTCATCTGCAATTCTCAGGCTACCCGTCGAACGCTCAGCCCTCTCACGCGGGCCGTCGTGGTTCCGTCAGGTGTGGTGCTCCAGCCTGAGGCCGATCGGCTGGGCCAGTCCTCATCGGCTTCCCATGGGGATACAAAACGCGATTTGATGGTCGGCCTCGTCGGGCGGCTGGCGGCTTGGAAAGGGCAGCACATCTTTATCGATGCGATCTCACGGATCTGGAAGGATTTTCCCCATGCTCGGTTTCAGATCATTGGTTCGGCGCTCTTTGGTGAGGTGGCCTACGAACACGAAATCCGAGACTTGGTCCGGAAGTGTGGCTTAGAGCAAGTCGTTCAGTTTACGGGCTTCCGGCCAGATATTGGTGAGGCCATTGCTGCCCTGGATATTGTCGTCCACGCGTCGATTACGGAAGAGCCTTTCGGGCAGACCGTTGTTGAGGGCATGGCTGCCGGCAAGCCGGTAGTGGCGACGCGGGGCGGCGGGGTGGTGGATATCGTTCAGGACGGAATCACGGGTCTGCTCGTTTCCATGGGCGACGCGGCAGCGATGGCTGCGGCGCTGTCCTCACTGATGTCCGACCCGCGGAAGCGCGCCGAGATGGGGCGATTGGGGCGAGAACGGGTCAAGGCCCATTTCACCATTGAACACACAGCTGCCATGGTAGCTGATGCCTATGAGCAACTGCTCCAACCTTCGATTGGCGCGGCAGCTGACGGCATAGTAGCAGGGCCGAATCATCACTGACTCCGTGCCACGCCAGCTGTCGACGCTTCAGGTCGGGGCGGGGTGGTTCCCAGAGCGCGCCGGGGGATTGAATCGGTATTTTTTTGACCTTCTTGGTGCGCTGCCCGGGGCGGGTGTTTCCTACCGGGGCCTAGTTGTCGGCTCACCGGACGTTGCACGCGACACCAAAGGGCGGGTGCAGGCATATGCGCGGGCAGACGCCTCGCTCGTCTCCCGATGGTTCAATGCACGGCGGTCTGCGATGAAGGCCATCCAGTCCTCCACAGATAAGCCCGACGTCCTGGTCACGCATTTCGCGCTCTATGCGTTTCCGCTGCTGCGGATGCTCGACCTGCCAATCGTGGTTCACTTTCACGGACCGTGGGCTGCGGAATCGCAACGCGAAGGGGCGGGCCGGCTGTCGACGTGGGCCAAGCAATTGATCGAGCGTAGTGTCTACCGAAGGGCGGACCGATTCATCGTTCTTTCGGGGGCATTTCGCGACGTATTGTGCAACAACTATGGCGTCGATCCCGCAAAGGTGCGGGTCATTCCCGGCGGGGTGGATCTCCCCAGATTCCGGACGGCGGCGCAGGTCACGCGACAGGAAGCCCGTCTCCGGCTTGGATGGCCAACCGATCGGCCGATCGTGCTTTCAGTCCGACGCCTGGTCGCGCGAATGGGCCTAGAGCGCCTGATTGATTCGATGACACATGTCAAAAACCAAATACCCGACGCCCTTTGCATAATTGCTGGTCGCGGCCGGCTGGAAAAGGCGCTCGCGGCGCGGATCGCAGCCGCGGGCCTAAAACAACACGTCCAGTTGGCAGGGTTCATCCCCGACGACCTGCTGCCCTTCGCCTACCGCGCAGCCAATATTTCCATTGTCCCCTCTGAATCCTTAGAGGGCTTTGGGCTCTCCGCCGCCGAATCCCTCGCGGCTGGCACGCCGCCCTTGGTTTCACCCGTCGGCGGATTACCTGAGCTGGTGGCCGGGTTAAATCCGTCGTTGGTTCTAGGCAACGAATCTGGCTGTTTGCCTGAGCGCATTTCGACGGCATTAATGAACCCAGCGTCGATACCTAATAATGGAGCCTGTTTGTCCCACGCGAGCACAACGTTCAATTGGAGCACTAATGTCCGGCGCATCGCAGATGTATACCGTGAGCATCGCCTGTAACATCTGTGACGCTTCCGCCTCAACGAAGGGGCCGGCCAAGTGCAGTTTGCCGAAATCTGACTGCATTGAATGTTTATGCCGTGCTAATGTTTCCTAGAGCCTTCCGGGGCAGCGATTACAGCAGCCTCTTGCGAGGACTCCACCGGAAATGGCATTCGGCCCTGCGTGAATCCAGCAAGGGCCGTGTGCAGTGGCTACCTTGCAAATGACGCCGGTGCAGCCACAGGCGTCGAAAACCAAGTCACTGGGCCGCGTACGCTCGAGCAATAGATGCCGCGTTAACGTCTCGGGCTGTCGAATGCGTGAAGATGCTGGCCGGCCAACCCAGGAAAATGACCGGCAGGAATCGCATAAGGACTCGAAAATCCGACCGGCGGAGGCCGCACTTTTGTCCCAAACAATGGGCCCCCAGACGGACCAGCTGCAATCTTGGAAGGCCGAATCGCCCGATCCAGCACCCCCAAACCTGTCAAAACATGGCAACTCCATTCGGCACCAACTTGGCCTGCAAGTCCCGCAGCTGGTCAGTCACCACCGCAATGGCCGCAGCCGGCTCGGCATCGTCACGCGCCACACTGGCCGGGGCGCCGCCTCGGACATCCGCGTCGCAAACAACAATTTGTTCTAAGTGCGGTCCGCAGAATGACTTTCGGTGGAAACGCCGTCGGCGCTTCCGCCGGCCGGATAACGGAGGGCAAGCGCGTGATAGTCAGCGACGATGCGGCCGGGCGATGCCTGTCGGCCGAGCGGCTGAAACCTGCAGCGGCGGGCAAACATTGAAGTCCGCCCGCGGATCGGCCGGCGATAGGCAGAAGCCGGCTGTTTGATCAGCCAGCGTTGCCGCAAGAGATCGAAGAGGTATTCGGGTAGATCAAGACCGTCGCCGACTTCGCCCGGACGAAGTTGATTAGCCGGTGGAAGGTCGTCCAATAGACGCACGCGGCCGCCGCGGCGTACATCATCGTACGGGTGCGGAAACGCGGTCTGACCGACGGGACAAACGACCGAGTGATCCCGTTCGGGACCTGACCACGAACGGAAGACCGACCCGCAGCCGCTTCGAAAACAGCGGAGAACCAATTGCGCGGGGCGATTGGAAAGGCAGCACAAGGAGACGACCAGATCCTCTTTCGGCATGTTTGCTCGACGACGGTTCGCTGCTAGGTGGCTTGGCCGTGGTCAGTCAGCACCTGTCGAGCTGGTCAAGAAGAACGCATTCTCGTATTGTGGTTCAGGGTAAAGGAGGATCCGAAGCGACCTCTTCAATCCTGATGATATCGCATTCGAGTCGGCAGCGACGTCTCGCTTCACTTTCAGAACGGTTCGACGCATGTGTCGTTCGCATGGTATGCGGTAAATAATCCGCATTGCTACTGATATAGACGTATTGCGCCTGCAGCGCGAAATCCTGCTAAGGGCTGTGACAAGACTGGCCGGAGATACAGGCCGCTCGCAATACACCGAATTCTCGGAACTCGGGTGCGTACATTACCCTGCGTCAATGTCTCACTTTCCTTCTAACCCATTCTACGCCATAATCAAGTCGTGCTCTTCGGGCAGATATTCACGGCATAAGTCATTTTAACGGGCGATAATGTAGCTGACGTGCCCTCGAATGATTCGCCGCAACACGGGGTGCTCCTCTCAATGGTCGAGCACCGCGAAGATTATGCTGACGGCAACTCGATGTGGGTTCGCTCCTACGGGTGCGAGCACCCACGATGCCGGAGGCTGGCTGTCTCTAGGTAGCGTCCTCTCCTTAAATATGCGCATCTCACATTAAATCTGGAAATTACCGCTGCTTTTGGCGTCTAAATGACTGAAATAAATGTACCAGAATCCAGAGTCCCGTTGGCCGCCAAAACGGACTCTCAGCGAGTACCCCATCTCACTATCCGTCCCAGTGCCGGGTGGGCTCCTCTCGATGTGGCGGAAATTTGGCGGTTTCGCGAGTTGTTTGGAATTTTTGCTGGGCGGGATATCAAGGTTCGCTATAAGCAGACAGCGTTAGGGAGTGCTTGGGCATTGTTGCAGCCACTGGTGTTCACCTTATTAGGAACTATCGTCTTTGGGCGGCTCGCCGGAGCGGGCACCGATAATACCAAACCCGCTTTCCTATTTTACCTTGTTAGTCAACTGCCTTGGATGCTCTTTAACACAGGTCTACAGACTAGTGCGATGTCGTTGGTGGGCGCTCAAAATATGATCAAAAAGGTGTATTTTCCACGGCTCATTTTGCCGGCAAGTGCGGTGATGGTGAGCTTAGTTGATTTTTTGGTTCAACTTATTCTTGTTGGTGCGGTGCTTCTAACCTTGCCCCTCATCCCGCGAGTACCTGCTTTTTTGCCCCCATTGCAAATTTTACTCCTGCCTGTCGCAACGGCGTGGGCTTTTTTAGCGGCGTTGGCGATTGGTCTGCCCTTGGCAGCTCTGAATGTGGAGTACCGCGATGTCCGCTATGTTATTCCCTTTGTCACCCAATTCATGATCTTTGCCGCTCCAGTATTTTGGTCCGTCGAACGAATCAATCCGGCTTGGCGTGCATTCTACGGTGTGTTGCCGGTGGCTGGTCCAATCGATTTCTTTCGATGGTGCGTGTTGGGGACTCCCGCCCATCCGTTGATGTGGCTGGTCGGCGCAATAGCTACGACCGTTATACTAACGGGCGGCCTAGCGTATTTCCGACGGGTCGAAGACACTTTTGCGGATGTAGTCTGACGATGCGCCGGGATAAAAGATGAATGATATTGCCCTTAGAGTAGACGGACTTAGCAAGCGTTATCGTCTTGGATTGCAGGATGATACGGGTGGGGGCATGTACAAGTATAAGTCACTCCGCGATAGTGTTAGCAATATCGCCAAGCGACCGCTTCAAACGCTCAAATCTACCTTCAGCCGTATGCCGATGGACGATGGAAATAGCTTCTGGGCATTGAGGGATATAAACTTCGAAATTAAAAAAGGCGAGGTTGTCGGAATTATCGGACGAAACGGAGCGGGCAAAAGCACCTTGTTGAAAATTCTCAGCCGCATTACCAAGCCGACAACAGGCCGAGTCGAATTGTTCGGTCGCGTAGGCTCTTTGCTTGAGGTTGGTACTGGCTTTCATCCCGAACTTACTGGCCGCGAGAACATTTACCTCAACGGGGCTGTTCTTGGAATGACCCAAAGCGAAGTGAAATCAAAATTTGACGAGATTGTGGCATTCAGCGAGATCGAGAAATTTTTAGATACACCGGTTAAGCAATATAGCAGCGGCATGTATATGCGTCTCGCTTTTGCCGTCGCAGCGCACCTCGAGCCCGAAATCCTAGTTGTCGACGAAGTGCTGGCCGTTGGCGACGCTGCTTTTCAGAAAAAATGCCTTGGAAAAATGAAAGATGTCGCGAACGAGGGTCGTACTGTGCTCTTTGTCAGCCACAACATGGCACAGCTCGAACGTCTATGTGAGTCGGGCATCCTTCTCTGCGACGGCACAATGTTCAGTACTGGTGACATCTCTGACCAAATTTCCGCGTATGTTCATCTCGGAGGCCAAGGGCCAACGGGGCTATCGAGCTGCAGGGTGTTGCCAGATCTTTCTGTCCTACGGTGTCAAGTCCAGCCATCTGCGGTCCGCTCTGGCTCGCCCTGCGAGGTTGAACTCGAACTACAAGCAGAAGCAGCGACTCGTGTCGACGATTTTTGCATCCTGCTTTGCGATAATATCGATTCTCATGTTGCCATTTTTGACCTGAGAGATTCTGGATTCCCGATTGATTTGCTAGAGCGGCAGCGTATTACGGTTCGCGTGAAGGTCGATTCACTTCCGCTTGTTGATCGCGAGTATCATGTTGGAGTATTCGCACGAAGTACTCGTGGCTTTGCTGCTCGGTATGGTATCACGCACCTGGAAATTATATCTCCGACAACGCCTTCCCGTTATGGGGCTCGTGATCGCGGATTTATCGAACTTCGTTATGAAGCTAGCATTACGATTTGAAGGGGCATGGCGAGCATGAAACGAGTCGCCGACGCAATGGCCTCTCGCATTGAATCATGGACTCATGGAGTACGTACCCGAATCATAAAATCGCGTTTTTCTCAGTGCGGCGTCGATGTGTATATTGCACCGCTCGTTCGGATT
>JAQGHK010000463.1 GCA_028288875.1 Phycisphaerales bacterium
GTCGATGCATGCTGGCTGCACTTCGGGCAGACCGGTGATTCGGCATTCAGGCGCTCGCGGCGGGTTCGTTCGACTTCCGCGATGACGGCGTTGGCTCGCTCTTCGTCCACTCGCGGTACCAGCACCAGCGGCCCGCCCGCGTACGCGGCACCGTAAATCGGGCCGAGCGTCGCCGCCAGGTTCTCGCCGACCAGGCGGGCGTCGATGCCCTCGTCTTGTAGCCGCCCGACGGCGAGATTCGCGTCCACTAAGTCGCGGAACGGCCCGATGTGGGCGGACCTGCTTTTCTCAACCTGCGGCTCAGTATCAGACATGCAGAGCTATTGTGCCGACGCCGAGGACGTATACCAAATCAAAAGAACAGGGCCGCTGAAGCGGCCCTGCCTGAAAGGTTTCAAATTGTTGAAGAGCGTTTACTTCGCCAGCGCCTTCGCCTTGCGGCTTTCCAGCACGCGGCGGTAGTCCGTTGGCATCACCTTCACGAACCAGCGGACTTCCTTCGCGAAGTCTTCCAGGACGGCCTTGGCCCGCGTGCTACCGGTGTAGGCGTGGTGCTTTTCCAACAGGTCTTTGAGCGTGGCGAGGTCTTCGGGCTCGGTGACTGGCTCCAGTTCCACCATCTCCATGTTGCAGAGCTTGGGGAGCATGCCGATGTCGTCGTAGACGTAGGCGATGCCGCCGCTCATGCCGGCGGCGAAGTTGCGACCGGTCTGGCCGAGGATGACGACGCGGCCGCCGGTCATGTACTCACAGCCGTGGTCGCCGACGCCTTCCACCACCGCATTCGCACCGCTGTTGCGGACGCAGAAGCGTTCGCCGGCGACGCCGCGGAGGAAGATTTCGCCGCTGATGCCGCCGTAGCCGATCGTGTTGCCGGCGATGATGTTTTCTTCGGCCTTGAAGGTGCTTTCCTTGTTCGGATACACCACGATGCGCCCGCCGCAGATGCCTTTGCCGACGTAGTCGTTGGCTTCGCCTTCGATTTCGAGGGTGATGCCCTTCATGAGGAACGCGCCGAAGCTCTGGCCGCCGGTGCCGTTCATCTTGAAGTGGATGGTGTCGTCGGGCAGGCCGGCGATGCCGTACTTCTTGGCGACCGCGCCGCTGAGCATCGTGCCCACGGTGCGGTGGATGTTGCGGATTTCGACGTCGTGCTTGACGGCCGTGCCGCTGTCGAGCGCGGGCTTGGCGAGTTCGAGCAGCTTCTGGTCGAGCGCCACGGCGAGGCCGTGGTCCTGCGCCTGAATCCGCACGCGGGCGTCGCCCTTGCGCGGTTCGGGCATATGCAGAATCGGCGACAGGTCGATCAGCCGAGCTTTCCAGTGATCGCTGACGTCTTCGAAGTCCAGGCAATCCGCCCGGCCGACCATTTCTTCCCACGTGCGGAAGCCGAGGCTGGCCATCAGCTGACGGCATTCTTCGGCGACGAAGAACATGTAGTTGATGACGTGCTCGGGCTTGCCCTGGAACTTTTTGCGAAGCTCCGGGTCCTGCGTGGCAATGCCGACCGGGCACGTATTCAGATGGCAGACCCGCATCATGATGCAGCCGGCGGCGATCAGCGGGGCCGTGCTGAAACCGACTTCTTCGGCGCCCAGCAAGGCGGCGATGATGGCGTCGCGGCCGGTCTTCATCTGGCCGTCCGCCTGCACCGTCACGCGGCCGCGCAGGCCGTTGAGGATCAGCACCTGCTGCGTTTCCGCAAGACCAAGTTCCCACGGCAGGCCGCAGTACTTGATGGACGATTGCGGCGCGTTGCCCGTGCCGCCGCCATCGCCGCTGATCAGAATGTGATCGGCCTTGGCCTTGGCGACGCCGGCGGCGATCGTGCCGACGCCGACTTCACTCACCAGCTTCACGCTGACGCGTGCCTGCTGGTTCACGTTCTTCAGATCGTGAATGAGCTGGGCCAGGTCTTCGATCGAATAGATGTCATGGTGCGGCGGTGGGCTGATCAGGCCGACGCCCGGCGTGCTGTGGCGAATCTTGCCGACGTAGTCGTCGACCTTGGTCCCCGTGAGCGCGCCACCCTCGCCGGGCTTGGCGCCCTGGGCCATCTTGATCTGCAGTTCGTCGGCGTTGACGAGGTATTCGGTCGTCACGCCGAACCGGCCGCTGGCGATCTGCTTGATCGCGCTGCGGCGTTTGTCGGCGAAGCGCTCGGGGTCTTCGCCGCCTTCGCCGGTGTTGCTCTTGCCGCCGATGGTGTTCATCGCGATCGCGAGCGTTTCGTGGCTCTCACGGCTGATGCTGCCGAAGCTCATCGCGCCGGTGACAAACCGCTTGACGATTTCCTTGGCCGGCTCGACTTCTTCGATCGGGACGGCGGCGTTCAGCGGCTTGATCTTCAGCATGCCGCGGAGCGTGCAGCGGTTCTTGGCCTCATCGTTGAGGGCCTTCGCGTAATCCATGTACGTCTTGAAGCTGTCGACGCGCACGGCGTGCTGCAGCTTCGCGACGGTGTCCGGGTTCCACTGGTGGTACTCGCCCTGGCGGCGGTATTGGTACTGGCCGCCGGCGTCGAGCATGCCGCTCTGCACGTCGATCGGCGGATACGCGCGGCGGTGACGCATGAGCGTTTCCGTCGCGATGATTTCCAGATCGATGCCCTGAATACGGCTGGGCGTGCCGATGAAGTGCGTATCGACCAGATCTTTGCTCAGGCCGACGGCTTCGAAGATCTGCGCGCCGCGGTAACTTTGCACCGTGGCGATGCCCATCTTACTGGCGACCTTCAAGATGCCCTTGTTGGCGGCCTTGATGTAGTTCTTCTGGGCCTTTTCCACCGTCATGTCGGCGGGAAGCAGGCCGTCGTTGAAGAGGTCTTCGATACTTTCGAGCGCCAGGTACGGGTTCACTGCGCCCGCGCCGTAACCGACGAGCAGGCAGAAGTGATGCACTTCGCGCGCTTCGGCGGTTTCGATCACCAGGCCGCACTGGGCACGGCAGCCGGCCTTGATCAGCGTGTGATGCACGGCCGAGGTGGCGAGCAGCGACGGGATGGCGGCACGATCGGGACCGACACCGCGGTCGCTCAGGATCAGGATGCTCGCGCGCTGGTCGCGCACGGCTTCGACAGCCGCGGCGCATAGCTTGTCGAGAGCAGCGGCCATGCCACCTTCGCCCTCGCCGACATCAAACAACATTGAGATCGAAACGGCCTTGTGGTCATCGCCATTGAGCGCGGCCAGCTTGGCGAACTCGGCGTTGTTGACGATCGGAGTTTTCAGCTTGATCAGCTTCGCGTGGCCGGGCTCTTCGGTCAGCAGATTGCCCTCGCGGCCGAGGTACGTGTAGAGGCTGGTGACCAGCTCTTCACGGATCGCGTCCAGCGGCGGGTTCGTCACCTGCGCGAACAGCTGGGAGAAGTAGTCGAACAGCAGTCGCGGTCGCGACGACAGCACCGCGATCGG
>JAQGHK010000157.1 GCA_028288875.1 Phycisphaerales bacterium
CATTGAGCGCGTGGGGCGCAGCCAAGCCCCCGTGCACATCTGCGGCGAATCCGGCTCCGGCAAAGAGCTGGTCGCACATCTCATTCACGAATCCGGTGCCCGTCGCGACGGACCATTCGTCCCGGTGAACTGCGGCGCCATCCCGACCGAGCTCATGGAAAGCGAGTTCTTCGGCCACAAGAAGGGCAGCTTCACCGGCGCCGTCGCCGACAAGCAAGGCCTGATCCAGAGCGCCGAAGGTGGCACGCTGTTCCTGGATGAAATTGGCGAGGTCCCCCTCGCGATGCAGGCGAAGCTTTTGCGTGTGTTGCAGGAACAGGAAATCGAACGGGTCGGTGACACGCGGACGCGCAAGGTGGATGTTCGCATCATTGCCGCGACGAATCGCGACCTGAAGAGTGAAGTCGATGCCGGCCGCTTCCGTCAGGATCTTTTCTATCGGCTCAGCGTTTTCCCCATCGAAATTCCGCCGCTGCGCGAGCGTCGAGAGGATATTCCGTTACTGGCCGCCCACTTCGCCAGGGAGAGCGCTCAGAAGATGAATCGCCCCGACCCGCTGATCACCCGCGCCACGATGGATCAACTCACTGCTTACGATTGGCCCGGCAACGTCCGCGAACTTCAAAACGCCGTTGAGCGTTCGGTCATCCTGTCTCAAGGTGAAATGCTTCGTTTTGATGTTGTCAATTCGAAGCCAGTGAGCCCACCTCGCGCAGCGACCGAGACAACCGCTAAGCCGGCAGTGCTAACGCGTGAAGAATTGAAGCGGCAGGAATGCGAGAACATCATCGGCGCATTGAAGCAGGCCGAAGGCAAGGTCTACGGCCGCGGTGGCGCAGCAGAAATACTCGGAATGAAGCCAACAACGCTCGCCTCGCGGATCAGGGCGTTGCGGATCGTCCAAGAGGCCGGAGAGTGGTCCCGGAGTTGACCTGAGGAGGCGAAACCAGGAAGTCGGTCGCTCCGATGCAAAGCGACTGCCGTCAAAAATCAACGCGAAGCAGTCATTCCGAAACATCACCGAATGAAAGCTGACATGGGTCGCCAGGCTCCAACAGTGGCGCCAGTGACGGACGGTGAACGGCAAAACGACGGACTTCTACCTTGGGTCACGTACGAGCTCAAGGACGAGCACCGGGCGTTGATCGATCCGGTCCTGCGGCCGAAGCCGCGAATCGATATTCAGCTAGGCCGCCGACCATACGTACTCTTGCTTTCCGTCGACGTCGTGCAGCGTGAACGTCAGCATTGGCTTGTCGCCGTCGCGTTTCACGACGCCGGACAGAAAGCCTCCCTTTACCCGATGGAACTTGTGATAGGCATCGTTTCTGCCCGGTGAACCGCCGGCGTGTTCATCGCTGGCGGGGCCGACGCTCAGCTCGTGCAGGCCGGTTTCCGGGTGAACCGAGTGATATTGCCAGTGGCGATCGCCGCAGACTACGACGAGCCCCGGAGCGTTCGATTTCAGCCACCCGCGGAGCTCATCGCCTTCGTGCTTAAAACCGGCGTTGGAGAGATTGTCATTCTTTGCCGTTCGGTCGGGACCGACCAGCGGTGTAGGAGAGACCAGCACTTTCCATGTTGCCGTACTCTCAGAAACCGATTTTTTGAACCACGCTTTCTGCTCCGCTCCCCAAATCGTCTTGTCGGGCCCGTCGGGAATGTCGTTCGCGGAACGATAGTCGCGACCTTCGACGATCCATATCTGCAGGTCACGGCCCCAGCGAATCGTGCGATAGCCCGGGGTGGCATCGATGATCGGAGACTGCTGGCGAAAAATCGCCTGCCCTTCCGCAAAGGTCAGCTGGCCCAGTTTTTCGCCAGGAAAACTGTCATCTTTCAGGGTGTCGTGATCATCTTTCGTCCAGTAACAGCCCGACTGCCGCGTGAACTCGTGAAGGCGAGGAAGGCTGAACATCCGCTCCCAGTGGAAGCGCGCCAGTGGCGGTGTATCGGCCTCCGGCGCGTCATTGTCGTAGTAGACTAAGTCTCCGGTGAGACAAGTGAAGTGCGGCCGAAGCGCCTGCATTGCAGGATAGATTGCGTGGCCGTCGGGGTGGCCGCGATCAGGGTAATCTTGGCAGGTCATAATGCAAAAGCGGACTTCCGCCGGCGCATCGGCCGCCGGAGCGGTGTCGAACTGTCCGCGGAGGGCGTCGTGCGCTTTGCCATCGGGATCGGCCGTCTCGCTGGCAAAGTGGTAGGTCGTACCGGGCGTCAGATCACTGAGCTGAAATTTGTGGGTGAAATCGGTCGCTTCGGCGACGTCGACCCAGTCCGTGGTCGTCGCGTCGCTGAGCTGTTCGTTGGCCGCATACCGCAGCCGCACCTTGCCGGCTGCGCCGGGGCAAGCGCCTTCGAGTTGTGCGGTCGGGAGAGTGGCCGCGACAGAAGTCTTGCGATTCTTTTTGTCGGTTTTGCCGGGGATTAGCAGTCCCTGATTGTTGCGTATTGCGGCCTGCGTAAGGCGCATCCAGACAATGGCGGAGGTGCTGGTCATCTCGCCGACGCGGACGCCCGTCGCCTGCCGCGCGCCGCCCCTGTCCGACGTTTCTGCCGCAACCGCCCGGCGAGCGAGCGGCCCGGCAAACGCACCGACCGCCGTACCCGCCGCCATCAAGGTCGTCGCTTTCGCAAACGTGCGCCGGCTGAAACGATGCGTGGCCATGGCAATTCTCCTATGGGCGCTCCAGATCAAATGGCGACGGGCCACGACTGGACGTATGCATCCATTGGTGATCAATCTCGCAGACTTAATCTAGCAAATACGGATATTCCGCTCCACTGCGCGTGTTGGGTATCGATTCGCCTTCAAACACCGGCGTTAGAGCGGGCACGGCCGTGATGCGACGAGATGCCCTACAACGGCATTCAAATAACGTCGCGCGTTGCACGGTCATATATGCCGATGATGTGGATATGTCGTCGCTTCCCAACAACCCGCCCGCATCGGTCGGGCAGATTACGAAACTGATTTCGCTCGGCCACGAACTTAACGTCGTTCAGAATGTGACAGCGGCCGAAGCGGGCGCTCTGATTCGCGAGGGCAAGGTCGGCGGCATGGTCGGGCCGGCACCGTACGCCTGGAAGAAGAACCCGGCGAGCGTGGCAAAGTAAGCGCGGCTTGGTGGGACCTCGCGGTTGCGATCGCTACGCCTTGAGCGGCGAAGCAAGCGCGTCTCTAATATCCGATCACCGTTTCACATCCGATGACACGGGAAAATAAAAATCGCCGCAACCGCTTTGGCGGCTGCGGCGATGGGTTGGGCCCTGCGCCCTAACGCCATCCTTAGTCAGGGACGGCATCAGCGTTCATTTGGCCGCCGTCGCCGGCATCATGCCGCCTGCCGTCATCTCGGTCATAGCGGAATAGGGCAGTTCCTCCGACTTCACCGTCCGCTCGGTCGCGACGTCGGTCATTTTCGTGCCCAGCGTCCCACCGGCCATCAGCTGTTCCTGACTGATCCAGAGGTTGGTGTACGGCTTGCCGTCGAGCGTGCGGGTTTTGACGTATACGTTCCGACGCGAGTTGTCTTGCGCCTGAATTTTGAAGGTCTTCCCTTCGGGCAGGTTGATGGTCACCGATTTGAACGCCGGGCTCGTCAACGCGTACGTCGGCTGGCCGGGCGTGAGGGGATAGAGACCTATCGAGCTGAGCAGGTACCAGCAGGCGTTGGAGCCGTTGTCTTCGTCGCCGCTGTAGCCGTCGGGGCCGGCGCTGAACAGTTCGCGGCAGGCGCGGCGCGTCCAGTACTCGGTCTTCCACGGCTGGCCGACGGTGAGATACATGTACGGCGTGTGGAAGCCGGGCTGATTGTTGCTGGCGTACTGGCCCATGTCGCAATCAGCGAACTCGGTCATTTCGTGAATCACGCCGTGATACCCACCGGGGTGGAAAATCGGCGGCGTGCCGAAGAGCCTGTCGAGGATCGAAATAAATGCTTCGCGCCCGCCGGCGAGTTTCGCCAGCCCGCCGAGGTCGTGGTACACGCCGAAGCTCGTCTGCCACGGCCCGCCTTCGGTGTAGGGACCGCCCCAGTAGAATTCGTCAAAGCCCTTGTCGTCCCACTCGGCCTTTTCATTCTTGGGCCGCATGAACTTGGTTTCGGGGTCCCACAGCTTGCTGTAGTTCTGCGAGCGCGCCATCAGCGCTCGGTAATCATCCTCATGGCCGGTCAGCTTTGCGGCCTGTGCGACACACCAGTCGTCATACACGTAGTCGAGAGTTTCCGAGACGCTCGAGCCGGAGCCCTTCTGCGTCACGTAGCCGAGGCGCAGGTACTCTCCCAGCGCCCCCCGACCGCCGAACGGCTTGCCGCGGACGGGAAGGTCGAACGCGTCACGCCGCAGGGCGGCGTAGGCGGTCTCGTAATCGAAGCCTTTGATCTTCTTGCTCATCGCGTCGGCGACCATCGAGTCGGCATGGCTGCCGGGCATGCCGCGAAAGCCGCCGGGGCTGGGCCACTGCGGCAGCCAGCCGCCTTCGCGGTAGGCGTTCAGCCAGCCATCGACGATCTCGCCGAGCTGGTCCGGGTAGGCGATCGACAGGAACGGGAACTGCGTGCGGAACGTGTCCCACAGGCCCGAATCGGCATAGGCCACGCCGGCGTGCACCTTGCCGTCGAACGCGCTGAGGTGCGTCGGCTTCCCGTCAGCGCCGATCTCAAACACTTTGTGCGGGAACTTCATCGCGCGGTAGAGGCAGGTGTAGAAGGTGGCCTGCTGGTCGTCGTCGGCCTCAATCGCAATGCGATTGAGCTGCTTGTCCCAGTCGCCCGCGGTGCGCTGGCGGGTGGCGTCAAAGCCGCCTTCGGTTTCGGCGGCCAAATTGCGGGCAGCCTGCTCCTCGCCGAGGTAGCTCATGCCGATGCGCAGCTCGACGACCGGGTTCTGGCTGATGTCGAATTCGATATAGCCGAGCTTGTCCGGCCGGTTATTGCGGCGGTTGTTCTGACCCGCCTGGGCGGGCGCGTCGGGCTGGGCCAGCGCCTGGACCTTGGTCACCCGCCGGTCTAATTCGGCGACGAAGGTGTTGGCAAATTCCCGCGGTATCCTTCCGCCGGAGCGGGCGAAGCCCGTGACCTTTTTCCCCTCGGCCTTCAATTCGCCATTGCCGGCGACATCAAAGACGATCCGCCCGACTTTGTCCGCCGGATCGAATTGCAGGCGAAGCACGGCGCAGCGCTCCGACGCCGTCAGCTCGGCCGTCACGTGATAGCGGTCCAGGCGCACCCGTGCGTAGTCGGGACGCATCACGGTCTGCTTCGGGTCGTAATCGCAGGCGCGGTCGCGCGGCGAGAGTACGGCGTCGCCCGTCTGCGGCAGGATCATGAACTGGCAGTAATCGCCCATCCACGGCGACGGCTGGTGCGTGGCGCGGAAGCCGACGAACTTCGTTTTTTCCGAGTGGTAAAACCAGCCTTCGTGAACATCGCCGTTGTTCTGGACGGACCAGTCGGTCATGCCCCACGGCGTGCCGATCAGCGGCAGCGTGTTGCCGTGGCTGAGACCGGACGTGGAGTTGGTCCCCTGCATGACGTTCACGACCGCCAGCGGCCCGCTGACGGTCGGTACGTCGCCGGGCGACGCCTGCCCACGTGCGACGCCCGCCGCACCGCCGACCAACATCAAACCCGCCACGACATCCGCCCAGAAACGTGATCGCATTCGTACCTCCGCTGCGCCGCAAAACAGAACCGCCTTGCGTTCCACCGCCCCGCAACGACGCGGGCCATCCTCCGCAAGGTGAAGGCCGACAACTGTCGCGCCGAACGACGCCGATCGCAAGACGCGAGCGAGACGATGGGCCGGTCATTTCAACCCGCTGGCGTGCGGGGAATCCGCTGCCATGCACGAACGGACACCACTTCGGCACGATTGGCCTGCTCGCGGGCTGATGTGCTCGCCAATCGGTGTCGGCCGCCGCCCATCGCCGTTTGCGTGAAGGAAGGCGGCCGCCGCTTCGACGCAATGTGTGCATTGTGAATGGCTCGTGATTGCGTGACTTGCCAGCGGCCATGCCGCTGAGGGACGTTACGTGATCCGGGACCGGCCCCAGTGGCTGAACAGCTTCATCACCGCCGCGGCACGGCTGCTGACGCGGAACTTTCGGAACACGTGCTCGACGTGCTTGTGAATCGTGCGCGGGCTGGCACTCAGCTCGACCGCGATCTGTTCGTTCGTCTTCCCCTGCACGATGCAAAGCAGGGTCTGAGCCTCTCGGCGGGTCAGGCCCAGGTGCTGCAGATCGTCGACCGCTTCGTCGTCATGAGCTGCATCGAACAGGCGATGGAACCTGAGCCGCTGCATGGCCGACGCGTAGCACGTTCGCAGGTGCGGTTCGAGCAATTGCAGCACCTCGCGGTCGCGTTCGCTGAAATCGCGCAACTTGCGGTTCAAGGCGATGCCGACGGTCTTTCCCGGATCGGCGACCACGGTGACGGCCATCTGGAACTCGGTGTCCAGGTGGCGATAGACCGAATGATACAGGCCGCTCGCTTTGAGCTCGCGGCGCGTGAGAAAGTCGGAAATCTTGCTGACGCCCAGGGTGCGGCCCCGAGCGCGCAGAGCTTCGGACCGCACGATCAGGGGGTGCTCGCCCAGATGCCTGGACCATGGATCGCCGAGCGTGCCCATCACGGTGTCGAGGTCGGGGGTGTCGCTGAAGCAGGACTGACGGGCGTCTTCGGGATTGATTTCGTTGAACGTCACGCTCTCGGCCCGCACGAGTCGGCGCACGACGTCGAGCATCAGGCGCGGCAGGCATTGCGGATCGGGCTCATCGTTCAGCCGACGCACTGCGCCTAATACGGCCAAGTAATCCCGCTCGGATAAGCGTGCCATGAAGACTCCCCAGTCTGGCGGCCGAAATCGGCCGCGAACGGCGACTTCCTTATATCACAAGTAATTGGCAGGTATACGCAATTCTGCGTATTGCGGCGGCGCTGATCTTGCGCGATCGTTCTACCCGGATCATCCCACCCGCCAGAACTGATGGCGGGCGGGATGATAAGGGGACACATCGCCTTGGTTCGATAAGGAGACGAAAATGCACGTCCAGCCGCGATCGCACATCCGTAAGACCCGCCTTTCCGCACTGGTTCTGGCGTCCGCCGTCGGGGCGGTGGCACTCCCGCACGCCGCGTTCGCTCAGAGCCGCACATTCACCGGCACTGGCGACGGAACGACGTACACCCTGTCGACCAATTGGTCGCCCGCCGACGTGCCCGACACGACCGCCGAAACGGCCATCATCGATGCCGGCGGCGCGTTCAACGTCACGCTCAGCACCAGCCTCAGCGTCGGCGGGCTGACGATCGGCAGCAACGACTCGCTGACGCAGGCCAACAACACCAGCTTCACGATCACCGGCGTGATCAACAACGCCGGCAGTTTCGTGATCAATTCTGGCGGCAACCTCACGGACCTCTTCGTCTCCGGCGCTACGCTCAATGGCGGCGGCACCCTGACGCTCAAGAGCGCCGACCGCATCCGCGGCAGCGGCCTGTTCACCAACAACAGCACGATTCAGGGCGATACCCCCAGCGGCGGGTCGATCGGCGCGAACGAGCTATCGATCACCAACTCCGCCACCGGTCTGATCAATGCCAACGTCAGCGGATCGACGCTAGACGTCGACCCCGCCGCCGGCACCGGCACGTTTATCAATGCCGGCACCCTGCGCGCCAGCAACGGTGGCACCCTGCAACTCAACGGCAGTGGCGGCGGCACCTTTGCCAATAGCGGCGGCACCATCCAGGCCCAGACCGGCTCGACGGTCACGCTCGTCGCCGGCGCGACCGTCACCGGCGGCACGCTGACCACAGTCGGCACGGGCACCATCACCGCCAGCAACGCCACGATCGCTGGCCTGACTAACTCCGGCAGCCTGGTCGTTGCCAACAACACCGCGCTCACCCTCTCGGGCACGATCACCAACAATGGCACGATCCTCGGCAACTCCGGCGGCAACCTCACCGATATCATCACCGACGGTGCCAACGTCACCCTCAACGGCAGCGGCACTGTTACCCTGCAAAGCGCGGACCGTATCCGCGGCGGCGCTACGCTCACGAACAACAGCACGATCCAGGGCGAAACCAGTGCCGGCGGCTCGATCGGCGCCAACGAGTTGTCGGTCACCAACTCTGCCACCGGCCTGATCAATGCCAACGTCAGCGGCTTGACGCTGGTCGTCGACCCCGCCGCCGGCACCAGCACCTTGATCAACGCCGGTACTTTGCGCGCCAGCAACGGCGGTGTCCTGCAACTCAGCGGCAGCGGCGGCGGTACCTTTGCCAACACCGGCGGCACCATCCAGGCCCAGAATGGTTCGAGCGTCACGCTCGTCAGTGGCGCCGCAGTCACCGGCGGCACGTTGACCACGGCCGGCACTGGCACCATCAATACCAGTAATGCCACGCTCGTCGGCCTGATCAATGCCGGCAGCCTAGTCGTCGCCAACAACACCACGCTCACGCTCTCGGGCACGATCACCAACAATGGCACGATCCTCGCGAATTCGATCGGCAACCTCACCGACATCACGACGGACGGCACCAGCGCCACCCTGAACGGCAGCGGCACGGTGACCCTGCAAAGCGCAGCCCGCATCCGCGGCGGCGGCACGTTCACCAATAACAGCACGATTCAGGGCGAGACCAGCAGCAGCGGCTCGATCGGTGCCAACGACACGAACATCGTCAACCACGGCACCATCAACGCCAACAGCGCCACGGGCCTGAGCCTGGTGCTGGATCCGTTGAGCAACGGCTCGCTGGTCAACACCGCGACCCTGCAGGCCAGCGGAGGCGGCCGACTGGTTCTGACCGGCAGCGGCGGCGGCGACTTCGCCAACACCGGCGGCACCATCCAGGCCCTGGCCGGATCGATCGTGCGGCTGGACAGCAATGCCAGCGTTACGGGCGGTACGCTCGGCGCGGTCGGCACGGGTGTGGTGGAAACAAACAACGCCACCCTCACCGGCCTGACTACCAGCGGCACGGTGAACGTGCTGAACAACACCACGCTCACGCTCGTCGGCACGGTCGTTAACAACGGGGCGATCAATTTCAATTCGATCGGCAATATCACCGAACTGTTTACCAACGGGGCAGATGTCACGTTGTCAGGCAGCGGCACCGTCAACCTGACCAGCGCCGCCCGCATCCGCGGCGGGGGCACGTTCACCAACAACATCACCCTCCAAGGCGATACCAACAGCAGCACCTCGATCGGCAATAATGACACCACCCTCGTCAACAACGGCCTGATCATCGCTAACAACGCCGGTACGGTTCTGGTGCTGGACCCCGGCACGGGCGGGCTGACCAACAACGGCACGCTGCGCGCCAGCGGTACCGGCACCCTCCTTCTCACCGGCAGCGGCGGCGGCGCGTTCACCAACACCGGCCACGTTATCGAGGCCCTGGCCGGCTCGCAGGTGCGGCTGAATGCCAGCGCCAGCATCACGGGCGGCACCCTCAGCAGCGTCAGCGGCGGGACGTTCAGCCTCGACGCCAGCAGCGCCGCTACTCTGGCGAATTTGACTAACGCCTCGGCCCTGACCGTGGGCAATAACGCCACGCTCACGCTCGTCGGGACGATCAACAATACCGCGTCCATCACGTTCGCATCGGTCGGCAACTTTACCGACCTGAACACCAACGGCGCCGACGTCACTCTCACCGGCGGCGGCACCGTCAACCTGACCAGTGCCGCCCGCATCCGCGGCGGCGGCACGTTCACCAACAGCAGCAACACTATCCAGGGTGATACCAACAGCGGCAGCTCGATCGGCAATAACGACACCACCCTGGTCAACAACGCCCTCATCAACGCCAACAACAGCGGCGCGGCGCTGGTGCTCGACCCGGGCACGGGCGGCCTGACCAACACCAGCAACCTTCAGGCCAGCAACGGCGGCGTTCTGGTGCTGACCGGCAGCGGCGGCGGCGCGTTCACCAATACCGGCGGCACCATCCAGGCCCTGAACGGGTCGCAGGTGCAGCTCGTCACCGGCGCTTCGGTCACCGCCGGGACGATCAGCAGCACCGGCACCGGAACCGTTCTCCTCCCCGCCAGCACCACGGCCACCCTGAACGGCCTGACGATCAACGCCAACTTCACGGCGGGCAACACCTCGACCCTGACCCTCGTCAACACGGTGACCAACAACGGCACGATGCTGATCGCGTCCGGCGGCAACTTCACCGACGTCTTCACCAACGGCGCGAACGTCACCCTCGCCGGCACGGGCACCCTCACGCTCCAGACCGCTGCACGCATCCAGGGCGGCGGCACGTTCACCAACAACAGCACCATCCAGGGCGAAACCAGCACGGGCAGCGTCGGCAGCAATAACACCGACTTCGTCAACAACGGCCTGTTCAACGCCAACAGCCCCGGCGGCGCGATCCTCGATCTCGATCCTTCGGCCACCCTGGGCTACACCAACAGCGCCACCGGCACCACCCGCGCCAGCGGCGGCGGCACCCTTCGCCTCAACGGCAACGGTGGCGGGAGCTTCACCAACAACGGCATCTTCGAAGCCCTCAACGCCAGCACGTTTACCTTCGTCAACGCCGCGACGCTCACCAACAGCAGCGGCGGCACACTCACGGGCGGCATTTACCGCAGCATCGCCACCAACCCCGGCGGCAGCAGCACGCTCAACCTTCCCGGCGGGAGCATCAGCGTCAACGCCGCGGACGTCACGCTCAGCGGCCCCGGCTCGGTCTTCACGCAGATCGACACGATCACGCAGACGACCAGCGCCGGGAAGTTCCGTGTGCTCGACGGCCGCAACTTCACGACCGTCGGCAACTACACGAACACCGGCATCACCCAGCTCGGCGGCGGCACGTTCACGGCCACCGGCCCGCTCAACAATCTCACGACCGGCGAGACCTTCGGCTTCGGCTCGATCACCAACCGGATCGTCAACAGCGGCCTGATCCGTGCCGCGGGCGGCGTCCTCAGTGTCGGCGGCATCGATCCGGCCACCACGGCCGGCACCGCCCGGGTCGACGCCGGGTCGACGCTCACGCTCAGCGTCGCCACGGCCGACTCGACCGTGAATGTGCTGGACAACAACGGCAATCTCAATGTCGGCGGCTTCAATCTGCTCGTCCGCTCCGACTACACCAATGCCAATTTCGGTTCGGGCAACAGCTTTAATCCCCGCGCCAACGTGACCGGCGGCCAGATCCAGGCGAGCCCCGCCGTCGCGCAGACGATCACCGGCGCGACCAACGGCACGACGGCCACGCCCACGATCGCCCTGGGCAACATCCGCACCGGCACGAGCATTTCGGTCCCGTTCTCGGTCAACAACGTCGGCGCGAGCGGCCCGAGCCTGCGCGGCGCGATCCAAACCACCAACGCCGCCGGCTTCGGTGGCAACATCACTGACGGCCGCCTGAGCGGCACCGGCACCGCGGCCGGCAACTTCGGGCCCATCGCGCCGGGCTCATCCACGTCGCCGTACACCGTCATTTTCAACGGCACCACAGCCGGCGCGCTGACCGGCCAGAAGATCGCCGTCGTCAATAACTTTGACAACGTCGCCGAGCAGCAGATCAGCGTCACGGGCGCGGCCTACAACCCCGCCATCGCCGGTGTCACGCCGCCGAGCGTATTTGTCGGCAACTTCCACGTCGGCGACGTCGTGGGCGGTTCGACCATCACCTTCGCCAATCTCGCGTCGCCCGGGGCGTTCAGTGAAGACCTCGGCGTCACCGGCGTGGCCGCCACCGGCACCGCGGCCTTGGGCGCGGGCAGCCCCACGAGCTTCACCGTCCTGGCGGGCGCGAACAACACCGCCGTCAAGGCCGGCGTCAGCACCGCGACGGCCGGGGCCAAGAGCGGCAACGTGACGGCGAACCTTCTCAGCAACGCGACGGTCAACGCCGTCGCCATCCCCGGCCTCAGCCCGCTCTCGCTGGGCACGGCGTCGGTCGGTGTGACCGGCAATGTGTTCCGCCTCGCCACGGCGACCACGACCACGCCGGTGAACCTCGGCGATAAGCACGTCGGCGATGCCGCGAACACCTCGATCACGGTCAACAACACGGCCGCGGCCGACGGGTTCAGCGAATCCCTCTCCGCCACGGCCAGCGTCGGCGGAGGAGACGTCACCGCCGCCAGCGGCGCGACCACCATCGCCCCGGGCGCCAACAGCGGCAGTGCCCTGACCGCCACGCTCAGCACCGCAACCGCCGGTGCTCGCAGCGGCACGGTGAACATCGGCCTCACCTCGATCGCCGGAGGCGCGGGCCTGGGCAACACCATCCTCGCCGGCCAGACCGCCACGGTGACGGGCAATGTCTACAACCTCGCTGTGCCCGTGATCAACAACTCACAGCCCGTCGCCTTCGGCATCGTGCACGTGGGCGATGTGGTCACGCCGGTCGCCGTATCGATCAAGAACAACGCCCCGGCCGGCAGCTTCAGCGAGAAGCTCAACGCCGCCGCTGGCACGCCGGGCACGGGCCTCACGGGCACCGGCACCTTCACGGGCCTCGCCGCGCAGGGGACCAATGCCAGCGGCATCACGGTCGGCATCAACACCGCCTCGGCCGCCGTCATCAGCAGCAACCTGCCGATCAGCTTCGCCTCCGACGGCACCGGCATCAACAGCCTCGGGCTGACCACTCTGGCCGCCCAGACGCTCAGCGTGACCGCCCAGGTGAATAACTTCGCCGTCGCCAAGTTCAACAAGGTCAGCGGCAGCGGGACCTTTACGGGCAGCGGCGCCAGCTACTCGCTCGACCTGGGCTCGGTGCCCATGAACAGCGCCAGCCCGCAGGCCCAGCTCGGCCTGCTCAACAACGTGCTCACCCCCGCCGATACCCTGGCGGGCGGCTACACGATCGTCGCGTCCAACTTCATCACGAGCGGCTTCACCTCGTTCACGGGCCTGACGGCCGGCAGCTCGCTGACGAACCTGCTGGTGGGACTGAATACCAGCACCGTCGGTTCATTCACCGGCACGATCACGCTCGCGCCCCGCAGCCAGAACACCAGCGGATACGACGGGGCGCTGTCCAACGTCGTGCTGAACCTCCAAGGCGTCGTTACGGCCGTGCCGGAACCGACGACCGCGGGCCTGATCGCCCTCGCGGGCGGGCTCACGCTCCGCCGTCAGCGTCGGGACTGAATCCGGTCGGACTAACCGCGGCGATGGAACCGCTTCCGGTCAGAAATGATGGCCAGCTCTCTCACTGGAAACGGATCACGGTGAGCGAGCGCGCCGGCAGCGGGCGATCGGCGGTGGCAAAGGGCCACTTATCCTGGTGAGGACGCACGGCATCGGGACACACGGCCGTGTTGGCCGCGCGGAGGTCGCCGGAGAGCTCGGTGACGTCGGCCTCGGGCTGCGTCGGCTTGAACGTGCGGAGATCGATGTGGAGCGAGGTCGCCTCGCCCGGATTGACGATTTCGACGGTGAGGGTCTTGCTGTCGGGACTCCTTGAAGCCGTCACGTCGAGCTTGGCACTTCCCGCGCCGGACACATCGGTCTTGATCAGATCATGGGCGAGGGCATCCGCCTGCATCTGCATCACCAGGCCCGGCGGCTGAAGCCAGACACTGGCGGGATCCAGGAAAAGAAGCCCCTGGTTCCACCCGTTGTCGTTCTGGCCGTCGACCTGCAGGGCGTTGGCGGACACGACGATCGGCAGCCGGCCGTCGCGGCGAATGATGTTGGTGGACATCGCATTCGCCAGGGCGCGCCCGATGCCGTGGGAGTTGGCGTTGAGCTCGAAGCAGATGACCTGGTATTTCGCGCCGCCCGCGATCTTGGCCAATTTTGCCATCGCGTCGAGGTAGGTCGGCGCCGCGCGCAGGCCGTCGGAAGGCTCAAGCCCTTCAGACCAGATGTGGATGTCGAACCAGACCTCGCGGTCGTGCTGCTTGGCAAAGCGAAGGATGTCGCGCTGGCCGTTCAGGTTGTGGTTGCCGCCGTCGGCGCGAGTGACATGACCAGGGTCGGCGATCGGGTCGTGGTAGCTGAAGTCGCCGGCGATGGGAATGAGCGCCGCGTCCTTCGCCCAGACCACTTCCGCGAGTGCATTGAACTTGCGGGCGAACGCTTCGTCGACCTTCTCCTCATTGCCGAGTTGGATGTGCTTGAGGTGGTAAGGCGCAGGATGCCCGTCGGCGGCCCGGCGGCGGCCCCATTCGCTGTCGGCCGGGCCGTTCACGTATTCGATGAAGTCGGAAATGTCCTGCGGAGTCTCGTTAGCGCTCAGGTCAGGGATGCCTTCGATACCCATCGCTTCGGCGAGGTTCAGAAAGTCGATGATGCCAAAGCCGTTGGTGGAGTAGGGATACCAGTTGCCGTGATACGGCGGGCGGCGGTCGCGCGGGCCGATCATCTGCTTCCAGCGGTAATGGTCGTCATTGACCATCGAGCCGCCGTACCGCATCAGGCCGACGCGTTGGTCAAGCAGGCCTAGGACGACGTCCTTACGAACAGGAAGCCCCTTGAAGCGGCCCCACTCGCCGGGCTGCAGGAACGCGTAGCCGAGCGTGACCGCGCCGGGCTGTTTGAGCTTGAGCGTGAAGCGCCCGTGGGCGTCGTCCGCGCTGGGCGTGAGATTGAGATCGAGCTTCCGCCACTCGCCGGCGGCAAGCTCGAGGGTTTGCTCGGCGTAGGTTTTTCCGTCGGCGCTCTCCAGCGCAGCCGTGAGCTGCGTCGCCGCCTCTGCCTTGGCCCAGACGCAGCCGTCATAAGGTTGGTTCGCCCGGAAGCACAAGCCCTGGCGGTTCAGGCCGCGGTTTTCGACGCCGACTTGGCCCGCGCCGGATTTGAAATCCATGCGCTGGGATTGCGTGCCCAGGAACGCCGCGTCGGCGGGAAGCGCGTAGCCCGCGACGGCCGTCCCGTTCACCACGGGGCGCCACATGCCGCTGACCGGGCCCGCTCTGGCGACGGCGCCGATGAATGGGAGCGGCTGCCGGCCCGTCCCCCGGTCGACGGTGAGATCGCGAAACGAGGCCCGCTTCCGCCATGCCCGCAGCCCAACGGCACCAGCGGCGAATGGGGCATTCTCGTCGACGGTAGTGGCAGGCTTGCCGGCGACGGACACCGCGATCCGGCCGCCGGTCAGTTTGGCCTCCAGCGCGAACCATTCGCCGACGGGGATCGCGGCCGGCGCGTCCTTCAACAGGCGATAGTCATTGTTGTGGCGTGCCACGCGGACGATCTGGCGGGCGGCGTCGACCGAGATCTCATCGCCTGCAAACGCGTCCGCACCCTTCTGCGGCCGCGAGACCCGCAGGACCAGGCCGGCGTTTTCACCGTTGCGGTCGTCAAACTTCATCTGGACGGCAACGGTGCCGTCGGCCAAGGGGGCCGCGTCGCTGATGCACTTGTCGCCGTCGGCCCCGTCCACCGAAAGAACACCCGCGCCGGCCCGCCACGCGCCGCCCAGGACGCGGAAGCCATCGGGGCCGGGAGCATTCGCAGGCTCCTGGAAACTCTCGCCGAAGATCATCTGGCTGTAGATGCCGCCGTACACTTCGTGGTTAACGTCCTCGAGGCAGACGCCCGAACGCAGTGGTCCGGCCGGCCGGGGAATGACCTCGTCGGAGTGGAGGCGGATCGTCACGTCGGCCGCCAATGCTGGCGCGGTGGCGACAGAGGCGATTGCGGCGAGAGTGAGGACGGCACGAACGAGGCGCGACGCGTGACGCGGGAAAGATGTATTCATGGTTTGGCTGGTCTGATCGCGCGGCTGAATTTCGAGTACTCAGGCCAGCGACGGATGGGCGGATACGGCCGTACGCACGGGCCTCGTCACGCTGTCCTTCGGGACCTGCCTGCTGATGATCCGTCTGCTGGTGATCGTCTGGTGGTGATCCCTCCGGAGCGCCGCCGTCATTCCATGGAAGCGTTTATACCCGCCGCGGGCCGGCCGCCCGATCCGATCGTTCGCACGATTTGTATGATTCGTTACATGCGGAGCGGACGCACAAGAAAGCCGCGCCGACGCGTCCTAGGCCGCGCGTCGCCAGGGGGACCAATGGACTAGCGGCTGTTGAACGCCGGAACCCGCGGCCGCTGCCGGCCGCCCGTGTTATCAGCCTCGGTCGTGATCCCCTGTCGCCAAGCCGCATCGTCAGCCCCTGCAGTCAACTCGCGCCATTCGGCGAGGGCTTCGCGTCCGACAGACCCGGCGGCGGCTCCGGGAGCTTCAGCCGCGGGTCGGCCAGGTCCAGGCGGTACATGATCTGGTTGTAGTCGTAGAACGGCGTCGGACGGACGTGGCCGGTGAAGGTGTCGGTATACGTGCCTTCGAAGTAAATGATCCGCCCACCCTCCTGCGCGAAATACGGGTGCTGCACCGGGTTGTAGAACGTCATGTCGTCGTTCTCTTTTTTGTGCGTGACGATCTTCTTCGCCGCCCGCCACGGCCCTTCGGGCGCGTTCGCCTCGGCGTACCAGATTTCGCCGAGCACGGTGTCGCCGCCGTTCTGCCCGGCGATCATGACCCAGCGCCGGCGGTACTCGTTCCAGTAGACCGTCGAATAGTGCAGTTCGACCGGCTTGCCGGTGTCGACGTCCGTCAGGGCAAACGGGCAGTCCTCGCGGCGGATCTTGCCGGACTTGATCAGTTCCGCAAGCCGCTCGCGGCTGAGCGGCTGGGTCTGCTTCCGCCACGTCCAGACTGGCTTGCCCGAAGCGTCCCGGTCGACCGTCTGCTGGTCGTTGCCGGTGAGGCAGGTGAACGATTGGTAGGCCTCCGGGTCGGTGACGGCTTCGAACGTGGCCGGCACGCGCAGCCAGGGAAACGGCGAAAGGCCGTAGAAGTATTCGACGCCGCCGGAGAGGACGCGGACCTGATGGTTCAGCGCCATGCGCCGCTCGCTGAGCGGGACGGATTTGAGCAGCTCGAAGGCTTCCTTCTGGTCGTTATACGTCACCAGCCCCTGGTCGAGGGTGACCATGCCTTTGCCGGTGCGGGCGAAGCGCGCCATGAGCTGGTCGCGACCGTCGCGCTTTACGACCAAGAGCCCGTCGAGCCAGACCGGCCCGGGCTCGGAGAAGAGATTGCTCATCTGCTTCGTGAAGCCGGAGGCGGGGTCGGGAAAGTAGTGGAAGTTCACGCCGACGGACGGGTCCAGGCCGCCCGATCCCGGCAGCTTCACCCGCGCCGCGGTGATATAAAAATTGCCCAGTGGGTGCCCGACCTTGCTCGTGTCGCCCCAAAGCCAGAACAGCCCGCCCTGGTACGGCACGGCGTAGGCCGAGTCCTGGCCCGTCACCTGGCGGTTGAGCGCCCCCTGCTCGATCGGCGGCGTCTTGCCCAGGAGCAGCGTGTCGCGATAAATGCCCTGCCCGGTTTCGCGGTAGAGGCGCTCGGCGATGTTGAGGCGATGGATCTTAACCGTCGCCTCCCTGCCCGCCACGGGCCGGAGCGTCAGCCCATGAAAACCGTAGGACTGCTGCGGCAGTTCGTAGCCGGCGCTGGCGACGCTGAACCAGACGTCCTGGTCCATGAGGCCGGGTTCGTTTAACGCGACGTAGCCGTTGCTGTCGGTGCAGAAGCTGGCGCGGCTGGTCGTCTGCAACTGCGCCAGTGGCACACCGCGGCCGGTGACATCGTCGACGACATGGATCGCGAAATAGTCCGCCGGCGCGGCCCGGGCGACGGAGCGGGCGACGGCGCAGGCGAAGCAGAGCATCAGCAACCAACGGGCGAAGGGCAGTGTCCGCATGCGGCCCAGTGTCGCAGTTGTGGGCGGAAGTCCAAACGCCCGTTCGTGCCGAATCGATCGCGCGGCGTGCATTTGCCGATGCCAAGCCGACCACCCGCCGCGTGAAGTGTCACTGGTACTGCCAGATTGGATTGACGAACGGGCGAACCCGGCGAGCGCAGCCCTGGCGGAACTGGTATGCCTCGACTCCGTAAGCAAGCTTTCCTCTCCGCGAACGGGACTCTACGCAACTGACCCGCCCCCACGAATGACACCAATGCCTATGTTAACTTTCCTCGATTGATTTCCACTGCCGCCGACCGCAGGGGCGAAGCCCCGGAGGACGGTGGCAGTGGCCAGAACGCTTCGGGAACCGGCGGACGCTAGCCCAGCGACGCGTGCGGTCGCTTCGTCTTGTACTGCTGCCGCCACCGTTCGATCCGCACCTTCGCCTCCAGCAGTGTGTCGAATACCTCGCCGTTCAGCAGCTCGTCCCGCAGCTTACCGTTGAAGCTCTCCAC
>JAQGHK010000257.1 GCA_028288875.1 Phycisphaerales bacterium
GGCCACGTGTACGCGCCGCTGCATTGATGTGCTGCGATCTTCCCGCCGCAAGCGAACGATGTACGTGGGGCAGTGGCTGCCCGAGCCCGTGAACACCTCGCCCGCGGCCAGTCCGGATGCGCGGCTGATGATGTCGTCGTCGGTCACCACCGCATTCCTTCTCATGCTCGAACGCCTCACGCCCAAGGAGCGGTCGGCGTACCTGCTGCGCGAAGTGTTTGACGTGCCGTACCCGGAGATTGCCCAGACGCTGAGCCTGCGCGAGGCCACGGTTCGTAAACTTGTTTCGCGTGCGTTGGCGAACCTGGCGAAGGAAACGCAACGGCACGCCACACCGGTGGAGCGGCAGCAGCAGTTGCTCGCCGCGTTTGAATCGGCCGTCGTCACCGGCGATACGACCGACTTTGCCAAACTGCTCGCCGATGACATTGAGCTTTGGGCCGACGGTGGCGGCAAGGCGACGGCCATCAATCGGACCCTGCGCGGGCCGAAGGAAATCGCCGGCTTTGTCGCCAAGCTGTTGCATCACCAGCGTGAGACCAATATCCGCACCGTGACATCGATCAACGGCGGCCTGGGCATTGTGGCGGAACAGGACGGCCGGACCATCAGCACGCTTGCGTGCGAGTTCGACGCCGCCGGCCAACTCTGCCGCATGTACATCATGCGCAACCCCGACAAGTTGACGCGCGTCGGCCAGCCCCCGATCCTGTGAGCCGGGCCCACATATGGATACCAATCTCACCATCATCGCCTCCTTCGAAGTCGAATTCCGCAAGGCCAGGTGGGCGGCCGAGCGGGCGATCGAACAGGTGTCCGATGCCGACCTGCACGCGCCCCGGACCGACTTCCTCACCACCGACGGCAACAAGCCGGGTCGCGATCGCGATGCCGAGCTCATGGTCCTCCGCCTGTCGCGGACTGATCTGCTTGCGCTGTAAAACGCCGCATGGGCCATCGCGTTTAAATCGATCGGCGGCCTTGCAGGATGCCGACCTAGCTCGCGTCATTATCCGCGCTTGCCGATCCGCGCGGTTCCTATCCGGTGCAGGGCGGCAGCGCTTCGCCGTGCCACGCCAGGCTAAAGCGGTCGTCAATGATGCGGATCGGCTGCGAGAATACCTCAGCCGTTTCGGCCTGGCTTGGGATCAGGTCCGGGGAGATTGACGGTCGCTGCCATTTCAGTCGGCGCGGCGGAAGATCAGCGAGGTGTTGTGCCCGCCGAAGCCGAAGCTGTTGCTCAGCACGACATTCGATCGCCGCTCGCGCGCGTGTTGGGGGACGTAGTCCAGATCGCACCCGTCGCCGGGCGTTTCCAGATTCACCGTCGCTGGAGTCAGATTGCGATCGATTGCGAGTGACGCCACCGCCGCTGACAACGCGCCGGCCGCGCCCAGCAGATGGCCGGCTTGGCCTTTGACGGAGCTGACCATTAGTCGGGACGCGTGCGGGCCGAAGACGCAATGCAGGCCACGCGTTTCGGCGAGATCGCCTTGCTCGGTGCTCGTGCCGTGGGCGTTCACGTAGTCGATGGCGTCGATATTCAGCGCGGCGTCCTTCAGCGCGTGCCGCATCGCCAAGGCCGCGCCCGCGCCGTTCGTTTCCGGCGAGGTGATGTGAAACGCATCGGCGCTCACGCCATATCCAGCCAGTTCGGCGTAGATCTTCGCGCCGCGGCGTTTCGCGTGTTCGTATTCTTCCAGCAGCACGACGACCGCGCCCTCGGAAAGCACGAACCCATCGCGATCCTTATCCCACGGCCGGCTGGCCCGCGTCGGATCGTCGTTCCGTGTCGAAAGCGCACGGGCCGCGCAGAAGCTGGCGAGGCCAAGCTCGCAGAGCGCCGCCTCTGATCCGCCGGCCAGCATCACGTCGGCCAGCCCGGCCTGAATCGCCCGGCCGGCGTCGCCGATCGCGTTCGATCCCGTGGAGCAGGCCGTCGATACCACCGTGTTCGGCCCGCGCAGGCCGTAGCGGATCGACACCTGCGCGGCCGAGGCATTGGTCATCATCTTCGGCACCGTGAACGGGCTGACCCGGCCGATACCGCGGTCGAGCAGGATGCGGTATTGCTCCTGCACCGTTTCCAATCCGCCGATGCCCGTGCCGATGATCACGCCGCAGCGATCGCCGTCTTCTTTGGCAAAATCCACGCCGCTGTCGGCCACGGCATTGGCGGCCGCCGCGACGGCGAACTGGGCGAAGCGGTCCATGCGTTTGGCATCGCGTGCGTCCACGCCGTAGCGGGCGGGATCAAAGTCGGCGATCTCGCCGCCGAAGCGCACGGGAAATGCCGACGCATCCCAGCGGCGAATCAGGCTGATGCCGCTGCGACCGGTCCAGAGCGCGTCGACCGTCGCTTCGACCGTGTCGCCCAGGGGCGTGATAAACCCAAGGCCCGTGATGACGACTCGATTGCGACTCATATAAATCTCCCAAGAACCAGCGTGTCGTTTTGACCGCCGAAGCCGATGTTGTTGGACAGCACCACGTTCAGGCCAGGCGCCGCCCGGGCGCGGAGCGGCACGTAATCCAGATCGCAGGCCGGGTCGGGCGTGTCGAGATTGATCGTCGGCGGCAGCATGCCGTCGCGAAGCGCCAGCACGCAGGCGATGAACTCCACCGCGCCGGCGGCCGTGATGAAGTGGCCGAGCATGCTCTTGATGCTGCTCACCGGCGGGACAGGTCCGCCGTCGAATACCGTTTTGATCGCAAGCGTTTCGTGGCTGTCGTTCTCTCGCGTACCGGTGCCATGCGCGTTCACGTAACCGACGGCCGACGGCGGCAGATTGGCGTCGGCGAGCGCGGCCCGCATCGCGCCGATCATGCCGACGCTCTGCGGGTGCTGATCGGTGATGCGATACGCGTCGGCCGTGGAGCCATAGCCCAGCATCTCGGCCAGAATCGGCGCGCCGCGGGCGAGGGCGTGTTCCAGCGTTTCCAGGATCACGATGCCCGCCCCTTCGCCAAGGACGAACCCGCTGCGCTCGGCATCGAACGGCCGGCTGGCGTGGCGCGGGTCGCCCTTGAATTCGCTCATCGCCGTCAGGCGGTTAAAGCCGGTGATGCCCAGCGGGTGAATCATGCTGTGCGTTCCGCCGCTGACCATGATGTCGACGTCGCCGCGCCGCAGCAGGGCGGTCGCTTCGCCGATGGCCTGCGCGCCAGCGGCGCAGGCGGTCATGCTGTTGAGCGCGGGGCCGCGGGCACCGGTGAGCAGCGCGAGGTGCGTGAGGGCCAGATGCGGTTCCTGCTCCAACTCCGTGATCGCCTGCATCCGCGACTCGGCCACGCGCGTCCATTGTTCCAGATCGACGCTGTTCTCGTCTTCATTCCATGAAGAAAGGCAGGCCGCGGTGAAGGCATCGAAATCGAGCGAGCCGTCGCCGGCGGAAAGGTAGAGGCCGACGCGATCCAGGTCGAGGCCGACATGCCGATCCAACCCGGCGGCCGTCCATGCTTGCGCGCACGCGCCAAGGGCGAAAACCGTGCTCCGGCCCGCGTCTTTGTGGCCAGCGACCCGTGATGCAGGCAGATCGGCCGAAAGCTCGTAGCCGCGCACTTCGGCGCTGAATGTGGTGGGGAACGTGGTGGCGTCGAATAGTGTTGTCCTGCCCACGCCGGAATCGCCGGCCAGCAAACGCTGCCAGACGCCCTCGATCGTATGGCCGAGCGGCGTTACCCAGCCCATGCCGGTGACGACGATTCGATGCTGCCCGGACTGGTCTCTTGTTGTCATCGTTTCAATCTCTCTAGGCTTTTGAATGACGATCGTAATATAAATATTTGTGTTTCGTCAGACTTCGGATTTCACTTTGCGCTATTCCTTCTTTCGGCGGCTTGGTTTCGCAACGCGGCCGGGCGTGGCGCTGGCGACGACGCGGAGAATGTGGTCACTGAAGGCGGGATCATCCACGGCCCGGGCCATGAGCATCGCGCCGGCGGCCGAGGCGAGCACGGCGATGGCGGTGTCGGTTCGATGGGCCAGTGAGCCGTCCGAAATCAGGCTTGCCAGCGCGTCGAGGTTGCTCCTCAGGGCGGCGGTGAACGCCTTACGCACCGCCATCGGTTGACGTGGAACCTCCCCGGCCAGCGTGGGGAGGGCGCAGCCGCAGTGCGGCGAATCGCGGTGGTGCGTGCTCAAGTAGGCCGCCAGCCAGTCGCCGAGCGGATCGGCCGACGGTTTTGACGATTTCGCGCCACCGGCCGGCAACAGTTGAACACCTTTGCTGGTGGCGAGATACGTCAGCACCTCGGCCAACAAGGCGTCCTTGTTCTTGAAATGCGAATAGAACCCGCCGGCCGTCAGGCCGACGGCCGCCATCACGGCGTCCACGCCCATGCCGCGGTATCCCTCGGCCCGAAACAGCTGGGCCGCCTCGGCGACGATGCGGTCGTGCGTCTGCTTCTTGTGATCTGCGGTGTAGCGCATGAAAACGACAATTCCTGCAGCGCCCCCACGGCGCTGCAGGAATCATCATAGGACGATCGTCATATCACGGCAAATCGGCTCCGCCGATCGCCGGCTACACGACGGCCGCGTGAGGCACCACGATTTCGTGCGTTGCCGCCGTCTGCCGCCGCGTGGTGATCCAGCGGATGACGACATAGAATACCGGCGTGAACAGCAGGCCGAAGAGCGTCACGCCCAGCATGCCGCTGAAGACGGCCGTGCCGAGCGAGCGACGCATTTCATAGCCTGGGCCGGTGGCGATGATCAACGGTACGGTGCCGAGGATGAAGGCGAATGACGTCATCAGGATCGGCCGCAAGCGAAGCCGGCCGGCCTCGACGGCGGCCGTCACACGGTCGTCGCCGGCGTCTTCACGCTCCTTGGCGAACTCCACGATCAGGATCGCGTTCTTGCACGCCAGGCCGACGAGCACGACGAAGCCGATCTGCGTCAGCACGTTGTTATCCATGCCGCGAAACCACACGCCGACGATGGCGCACAGCAAACTCATCGGCACAATCAGAATAATCACCAGCGGCAGCGACCAGCTTTCATAGAGCGCCGCCAGCGTGAGGAACACAAACAGCACGCACAGAGGGAAGATGAAGATGGCCGTGTTGCCGGCGAGGATTTGCTGGAAATACAGGCCCGTCCAGCTGTAGCCGAAGCCTTGCGGCAACTTGGTCTCGGCCAGTTCATTCATGGCAGCGATGGCTTGGCTGCTGGACGCGCCGGGGGCGGCATTGCCGTTAATGTCGGCCGCGGGGTAGAGGTTATATCGAGTGACAAATTCTGGCCCGGTGACCTGCCGGAACGTGGTGAGCGAGCCGAGCGGCACCATCGCGCCCTTGTCGCTGCGGGCTCGGAGCTTGGCGATGTCTTCCGGCTCCAGGCGGTGCGCGGCATCGGCTGCGACGGTCACGCGGAATGTGCGGCCGAAGACGTTGAAGTCGTTCACGTAGGCTGAGCCGACATTGACCTGCAACGCGTCGAGGACGTTCTGCGTCGGCACGCCGAGCATCTCGGCCCGCGATCGATCAATATCAGCGTAAATCTGCGGCGAACTCGCGTGGAACTGCGTGAACACGCCGGCCAATCGCGGATCGGTGGCGGCGGCCTGGATCAATTGATTGCTGGCCTCCTGCAGCGCGTTGCTGCCTCGGCCGGAGCGGTCCTGCACTTCGAAGGTGAAGCCACCGAGTGAGCCGATGCCGCTGACCGTCGGCGGGGGGATGATGAAGATCATTGCGCCCTTGAGGTCGGCCAGCCGCGCAGTGGCGTCTTTCATGATCGTCTGCAGGTCCTCCCCGGCCTTATCGCGGTTGGCGAAGGTGTCGAGGGCGCTGTAGATGGCGCCGGCGTTGGTGGCGTTGGTTTGCGTCGCGCCGGAGAAGCCGGAGAACGCGACCGTGCGGGCGACGCCGGGCGTCTTCAGCAGGCGGCGGCTGATTTCCTGAACGATGCCGTCGGTGCGTTCCAGGGACGCACCATCGGGCAACTGAATGGCCGTGATGAAGTAACCTTGATCGGATGCCGGCACGAAGCCGGTTGGCACCTTGTTGAACATGAAACCGGTGGCCACCAACAGTCCGCCGTAGACCAGCAATACGACGACCGCAAACCGGGCCGTGCGGCGGACGACGCCGGCGTAGGCGTTTTCAGATGCGGCGAAACCGCGGTTGAAGATCCTGAAGAACCAGCCGAGTGAGAAGTTCCATAGCCGGTTGAACCAGCCGGCGGTTTCGCCGTGGGGCCGGAGGAAGACGGCACACATCGCCGGCGTCAGCGTGAGCGAACTGAACGCCGAGATGATCGTCGCGGCGGCAATCGTCAGCGCGAATTGCCGGTAAAACTGGCCGGAGATGCCGGAGATGAAGGCGGTCGGAATGAACACAGCGCTGAGCACCATTGCGATGGCGATGACCGGGCCGCTGACTTCGTCCATCGCTTTGAACGCCGCCTCGCGTGGCTTCAGGCCACGGCTGATGTGGCGCTCGACGTTTTCGACGACGACGA
>JAQGHK010000259.1 GCA_028288875.1 Phycisphaerales bacterium
GTTAACTTCGGGGGCAATTACGGCGAGTCCAAAGAGAATCAGCCGATCAATGACGAGCTGCCCGGCGAAGAACTGAACCACATCGTCGAAGGCGCGTTCTACGGCCATCCGTACATCAGCAATAACCGCATCGTGCGGCCGGAATTCGCGGGGCGGAAGGACATCGTCGAACTGGCCGGCAAGACCACGGCGCCGGCATTCACCTTCGGCGCGCACTGGGCTGGCAACGGCTTTGCGTTTTTAAATCAGGACAAGCTGACTGGCCATAAGGGCGACATGGTTGTGGCATTTCACGGCTCGTGGAACAGCACGGTGAAGGTCGGCTATCGCGTCGAGCAGGTGCTGTTTGATGACGTCACCGGTCAGCCGTACGGCTCACTCCAACTGGTCAGCACGCTCGGCGCCGACGGCAAGCAGGTGCTGGACCGCCCGGTCGACTGCGTCGAAGCCGCCGACGGCAGCGTGCTGTTCAGCAGCGACCAATCGAACACCGTCTACCGGCTCAGCCGCGATGAGAAGAATGCGAAGTAATCGCCGGCAAAGTCTGCTATCCGCAGTCGCCCTCGCGACCGTCGCTTGCGCCTTCGCCTTGCCGTTGCGTGGCGAAGGCGCAAGCGATGCTTCAACGTCTCAGCCCGCCGAGCAGGCCACGCCCGCGGTCGGGCCGATTGCTTATTACGTCGCCAAGTGCGCCCGCTGCCACGGCGACGTGAGCGCCGCGTATGTCGGCTTAGAACATCCCAAGACCGGCAAAGTGCTCGAACAGGAAATCGACGACATGGCCTCGGGGCCGAGCCAGTCGCCTCTGGACCCTGAAGGGCTGAAACAGCAGACGGCGATGCACGAGGCGATGTTTCGCAAGACGCCGTTTGTCTGGATCGACCCGAACGTTAAGGACCGTGTCGCCGGCGAAGTGCTGAACGGTACGACGCTGACTTTCGAAACCCCAGCCGGCCCAAGCGCGGCGCCGACGGTCACGGAAAACCGTTTTGAACTGCCAAAGCAGGCCGGCACGCTCATCGCCAAGCGTGGGGAAGCGGTCGTTCGTATTCCCGTGCGATAACTGTCCGGCTCATCGCCGGGTGCCAATTGCATTCCGCCGCTACCGCCCCAACAATGCCATCATGCTCGACGCACTCAAAAACCTCGGCAATCTCCCCGGCCTGATGCAAAAAGCCCGCGAGATGCAGGACAAGATGAAGGCCTTCCAGGACGAACTGGCCCGCAAGACCTTCGATGCCGACGCTGCCGGCGGCGCGGTAACAGCCACCGTCAACGGCAAGTTCGAGCTGAAGAAGATCCGCATCGATAAGACGAAGGTCGATCCGGCTGACGTGGAACTGCTGGAAGACTTGGTTGTCGCCGCCGTAAATGCCGCGCAGACCAAGGCTGCCTCGGCCGCCCAGAGCGAAATGGCGAAAATGAGCGGGGATCTCGGCCTCCCGCCGGGCATGATTCCGGGCATGTAGTCGCCTCGAATTCGTTGAACAATCACCATGATGCCGCGACTTAAGTCGCGGCATCAACCGCTTAAGCCCAAAAATTCGATAATTCCCATGGCAATTCATGGGAAAAGATGGCTTTCCACAACATCCCGACGCAAAAACGCAATGCTTGTCAGGTAATATGTGCCTGTTCGGTCCTTGGCGTCGGGAGGAAATTCGTGCCGTTACCATCCGCTTTCGGGGCGTCCGCCCTGTCGTCTGCCGTTCTCGTCACACTTTTGAGCAGCCCCGCGATGGCGCAACTGCGTGCCTTCGGTGAAGCCGAGGGCTACGGCGCTGTCGCTACTGGCGGACGGGCGGCGACCAGCGTGTATCACGTGACGAACCTGAACGACTCCGGTGCCGGCAGCCTGCGCGACGCCGTCAGCGGATCGAACCGGATCGTCGTGTTCGACGTCGCCGGTGAGATCAAGCTCACCACCGGCATCAGTTCTCAAGGCAACGTCACCATCGCCGGCCAGACCGCGCCGGGCGAGGGCATCACCATTACCGGCGCTCAGGCGATCGGCTTTACCTCGCGCAGCAACATCATCATGCGCTACGTCCGCATGCGCCCCGGCGACACCTCGTCGGCCAGCGACAACGGCATGAGCATGACCAAGACCGGCACGGCCATCCTCGATCACGTGTCGATCGAGTTCGGCAAGTACAACAACATCGATGCCGTCGCCGACACCGCCGACCTGCCGCGCATCACGATCCAGAATTCCATCATCGCCGACCCGATCAGCACCGGCACCGACACCCGCGGCCAAGGCTTCGGCGCGCACCTGGAGGCGGTCAACGGCTTCTACACGATCAGCAATAACCTCTGGGCCAACTCGCATAGCCGCAACCCACTGGCCAAGGTCAACGATCAGTTCAAGAACAACATTGAATACAACAATGAGATTGGCTATCTGACCAGCGGCACGAGCACGCCATTCAAGCATGACCTCGTCAACAATGCCTTCATCGCCGGCCCGGACTACACCTCCAGCAGCGATTACGGCCAGCTGTCCACGCCGGACAAGTTCTACGCCGTCGGCAATGTTCAGGACGCGAATAAGAATGGGCTGTTCGACCCGACGACCAGCAATCCGTCCGCCACGATCGCGAACTCGGCCACGCCGTACCACGCCAGCACGCTGTCGTTGCCGACGCTAAGCGTGAACGATGCGTACGCGTACGTGCTCGCCCACGCCGGCGTATCGATGGTGCGCGACGACCTGGACGATCTGGTCGTCGGCCAGGTGCAGACGCTGGGCCTCGGGACATCGGGATACACCGCGGGGACGACCGGCCCGACATCGACCGTGGTTCCGTTCGACACTGTTCACAACGGCTTGTATTGGAAGGCCTACCTCACGGGCCTTGA
>JAQGHK010000266.1 GCA_028288875.1 Phycisphaerales bacterium
CGCCGCCGCGGCCACGGTCGCCGGCGCGTTCGGCCCCGGTCATGGCTCGGCCCGCCCGCCGGCGTTGCCTTCGCGCGCGACGTGCAGCGGGCCGGAGTATTGAAGAAGACGGCCAATCGCACGGGCCATCATTCGTGAGTCAAGCTCTCGCCCGCCACCGGCGGCCGAGCAGCACCGCGCACCCGATCCCCACGAATGAAGTCGCCAGCGGTTCGGGCACGCTGCTGAGCGTGAACGACCCGCCGCCGGCCCCTGGGCACGCGACGTTGATCGTCAGCGTCGTAAAGGTGCCGTTGAGTGAAATCGTGCCGTACGCCGCGCGAGGCCCGCTCAGCTGCGGCGTCTCCATCGGGCGAACCCCCTGGTATTGCCCCCCAAGCGCGTCCGACACGGTATTGCCCACGAGTTGGAACCCGTCGCCAAAACCCCCGTTGCTGCGCACGGTCGAGACGCTCGTCAGGCCATCAGTCAGAGCGAATGTGTAATTCGGGCCGCTCATCCCGGCGATGTGAAAATGCGGATTCGTCACCGGTGTGGCGAACGTGATCGTGACAACCGCTGCGGCGCCGTTGACCGACGCGAAGCCCACTCGATCGGTCAGAGGCACGACAGGATCGAATACGGATGCATAGCTATACTGCGGCGAACCGTTATCAATCGTGCTGATCGTTGAATCAATGCTCGTGCCGGGACCCACAGGACTGAACACGTACGGTTTGGCCGTACTGACAGCCGATCCGGTGACGAGATTGCCGTCCAGTGTGCCAGTGAAACCGTTGAACGTGTCGCCGAAACCCTTGCTGCTGACCGAAGTCAGGTCTAAAAATCCTGCGTATGCGTTCGATCTGAAGGACGCGATGGTCACCGCTCCCAAGACCCATGCCACGCTCGAAATCCGCTTGGCCATGTGATCCTCCCTGGCATAAACGTGTCTTCGTCGAGGACTATACTACCTCGCGACCAGAAACGTCGATGCGGATCACATGCGTTTGGCCAAGCCAGGCCTCGGCCACCAGTGGTTCGGCCCCAGTGGTTCAGGCCGTCGCCAGCGCGTACCATTTCGCCGCGGATCGCCCTCACGAATGTGGTCGTTCCCGGCAGGCATTCCGGACACCTCATGGCCATCGCAAAGCGCACCAAACTCGACACCCTCATCGACCGCTATTACGCCCGCCTCGCCGAATTCGGCGTGCAGTTCGCTTTGCATGAAGGGGCCGTGAGCGAGGCCTTCCAAACCCTCCTCGCCGACGCCGCCCGCTCGCACCACTGGACACTCATCCCCCAGCTGACGGACAAAAAGGCCGGCAAGCACATCCGCCCCGACGGCACCCTCAAAGACATCTTCGGCCTCGTCCGCGGCCACTGGGAAACCAAAGACACCAAGGCCAACCTCACCGATGATGTAGTCGCCAAGAAAACCAAAAAGGGCTACCCGCTCGGCGACATCATCTTCGAGGACACGCGCGAAGCTTTCCTGATCAGTCGCATAGAGTCCGCCCTGTTCATCAATTGAATCCGCCACAACTTATGTGCTATAACGAGGAAAGCCGCCCCTGGAAGGGCGGCTTGCATGCCGGGGTGGAACCGGTATGTCACGCCTTCACGCTGCAGCGGATGGCATGTTCCTCAGTGGTCGGGGGCGGTGTCAGCCGCCCCCGCTGCGTTCTATCCAACAGAGATCTTTACCAACCCGAAAGTCACTAGCTCTTTGAAAAGGGGCATGGCTTGATGTTCAAGCTGATCCTTCTCGAACGAGATGTACCCGATCCCGCTGAAGTTGCTTGGGAGATTAACGCCCTTTTCCTTAAAGATGATGATGCGGCCACCATATAGAATGGAAGCTGCTCCCAATTCGTGAACGACGTTTTCGCTAGGCCGCCAAACGGTTTCGCCGTCGGGTGTTCGGAATTCTTCATCAGCCGTGAAAATTAAGATCGCCGCACCACACTGATGCATGATTTCCGCGACCTTCTCTGAAATTGGGCGGAATCGGTTTGCCTCATCGGTCGCAATTTTAAATGGGATTCCATAGCTGCTCAGGATTTTTTCCAGCTGTTGCAGCGGCCGTTTGTTTCTTCCATGCCCAATAAAGATTCCTTGTTTTGGTCCTTTATTGTTTTGCGACGCGTCGGTCGGCACCCTCGGATCGTTTGCACGATCCGGGTCACTATCTTGATGGTTCGCCTTCGAACCATCGGTCTGTTCCGATGAGGAACTCTGGCTGGCGCTTTGACCTGTAGTAGTCGCCGCGAGCCAAGTGCCTGTGGCGGCCTGTCGTGTCAGACCGACAGACGTTGCATTCCCAATAAAAATCTGAACGCATTTGGCAGCGTGCTCTTTCGGGACACCAAACTCCCGCACAACTGTATTTTGGAAGAACACGTCGTCAGGAAGCTTTTTACCAACGAAATGCTCATAAATGCGTTTAAAGGTTTCCGGTCGTAGAACGGCCTCAACTTTAGCGGCAGGCTCGTCTTCCGCGCTTGTTGGTGCAACAATTCGAGTTCCAAGTGGTGTAAGAGTGATGTGAGAGGATTTGTAGCTGCCCTCAACTACGCCATATTTATGCGCCGATGAGATCATCATCCGAAAGTCAGAACTTCCCGGACTGAGCCCTAGTGCGATGGCAATATCGGTCGGCGGATACGGCTTCCCTCCGTTGGCGTCCTCGATCGCTTTTGCAATACGAATTGCCGATTCCAGGGGATGCTTGGGAAACTCACTTTTGATTTGGCCTACCAACGACTCCTCATCGTTTGTTGGCCGACTTTTCTTTGCCATAATGTACCTTCTTGAATTTTATAGAGTATCGGTTCACTGTCAATATCACACTCTGCCTTCTTCGTCCACAAATACACGTGATCAGATGTGACGGCCGTCGGCCCGGCCAGCATTCCGCGAAAGCACGCGTGTCTCGACAGCACGTCGCGACACGGGCACGGAACGCCGCCCCGTAGAGGAACCATCTTTAACATAATCGATCTTTTGGGCCGGTATTTGAAATACTGTCGTCTGCGACGCTCGCGATTTTGGTGGTCGACTGAATGATGAACGACCAATCGGCATCAGCAACGCACCGGCGGGTGGCAAGATTAGGTACTCGTAGTCTTGTCTGCCAGCTGCAAGGCAAGAGTTGGCGTACCAAACGCATAGGGTCTGGTGCATCTCCACCGGGAACGTTGATGCAACATCACGGTGGGGATGAACCCTCCCAACACCGTAACTTCACGTCCCGCTAAATCATCCGGGTTGGCCGAAGGTTGCCGTCAACCAGCGGAAGCTGCCGCGCATTCCGGTCGTGCTGCATTTTCGTGCCTTCGCGTTAGCTGGCCAGAAGCTGGCGGCGCTGCATCTAGACTACGAGACGCTGGAGCCGCGGCCGCTGAAGTGGGTCGAGACGCCGGGCGTGCCGCTGGACTATCGCGTCGAGAAAATGAAGCTAAGCAAGGACAAGACGACGTTGGCGGGCATTCCGGCGGAGGTCAGCGAGTATCGGCTGGGGAATCGCTAGGCCTTGGAATGGGTGATCGACCAGTATTAGGTGAGCACCGACAAGCGCAGCGGCATTGTCAGCGACCCGAACCGCGACGACGACCCGGAATACATCGTGCGGCTGGTAGGGCAGGTGGTGCGGGTGAGCGTGGAGACGGTGAAAATCGTGAACGCACTGCCGGCGGAGTTCGCGCCGGCGTTGGCGGGCGTTGTATAGTCTCATCGGGCACGCTGTGCGTGCCGTTCGGGGCGGTCGGACGATGCTGGCCGGAGGTGCGGGATGGTGCCACGCGAGCAGGGAAAGTTCATGCAGCAGTGGGCCGCCATCGTGCGGTCGTTGCCGATGATTTGTCCGCCGATGGGGCCAACCGTGTATGCGATGGTGTTCGTTCCCCTGTTTGCGTGGCTCGGCATCGCCCCTTGGCTGGTGGGAGTGGGGATCGCGCTGTTCGTTCTCGCGCCGCAGTGGGATAGTTGCATATTGGGTTTAATGGACTTCCTCGCCTCTTCAACCGTGCTTCTGGTTGGAGCGACCGCCGTAATACATCGGATCGCGGCCTAGCGTGGGCGGTGCCACCGGTTGGTACACCAATCTGTGAGAGTTACGGGAAACGACTTTATGGAACCCAAAGGTTGCCTGTTCGGTTTTCTCGCCAATCTCTTCGGTTCGGGCCGTGCGTCGCCCCGGGCGGGCGTGCCGAAGGTGATGGTGAACAAGAAGTTCGTCTCGGCGGCGGAGGGGGATTTCTTTCGGGTGTTGCGGGCGGTCGTGGGGACGCGGGGGCATGTGCTGGCGCAGGTGTCGCTGCGGCAATTGCTCTGGTTCCCGAACCAGCAGGGCCTTCAGGGGTGGCGGAACAAGGTCGCACAGAAGTCGATCGACTTTGTGGTGTGCGACGTGGCGACGCTGCGGCCGCTGGTGGCGATCGAATTGATGGAATCGTCGCACACCCGCCCCCAGCGGCAGACGCGGGATGATGAGGTGCACGCGATCCTCACCGCGGCCGGGCTGGAGTGGTTCTGTGTGAATACGTCGCGCAACTACGACACCCGCGAACTGGAAGCCGCGCTCGCTCCTCACCTGAAGCCGCCCGCCGCGCCGCGAGCGCGGTAGAGGGCCACGGGTCTGCGAACGGCGTGCCCTTTGGTGCTAGCGGGTTGGCGATCGAAGACTGCGCCGGGTTGCCGAAGCGGGTTGATTGAAGCCGCCGGGTTGACTCATCGTCCGCGCGGCTCGACGCTACGTGGCGAAGGAAACCGCTATGACCGATCCCACGCTGCTCGAACTCGTCAAAGAAGTCCGTTGGAAAACGCTGAAGCTGCTGGAAACCGTCAGCGAGGCGCAGGCGCTGTTCGTGCCGGCGGGGCTCGCGAACCACGTGCTCTGGCACGCGGGCCATTCGCTGGTGGTGGTGGAGGGGCTGGCGTGCGGGAGCCTGGCGGCGACGGCGTTAGGCGAAGCGCCGCCGTTCCCGCGCGGGTGGATCGACCTGTTCCGCGGCGGGAGCGATCCCGCCACGGTCGCCACGTGGCCGGCGCTCGGCGAGCTCGTTGCCGCCCTGAAAGACCAGCGGACGCGGCTGCTCGGCCTGCTTGAGAAGGCCGGTGAGCAGGGGGCGGACCTGGACCGCGTCGTCGGCCCGGCCCCGCGGAATCGGACGCTCCGCGGCATGATCGTCCACGCCCTGCACGATGAAGCCGGCCACCAGGGGGAGATTCATCTCCTGAAAAAGCTGGCGGCGTTGCCGGTGTGATCGATTCGGTGTGATCGATCTTCAGTCTCGTCGGGTGGGCACTGCCCGCCAACGACGGCAGATGGTGGGCGGTGCCAACCCTACGACGCCGCGGCGCTACTTGCCGTCCACGAAGACCGTTTTGATCGCGTCCAGGTATCCGTAGCCGTTGACGTTGTCCGGCTGGAGGTAGCTGGTTTCGGTCCATTCGTTCCAACTGTTGATCGTAATGAGCGGGGCTTGGTGCGGGTGGGCATCGACAAAGTCTCGCGCCATGCGGAGGCCTTTGGCGAGGTTCTCGGGCGTGTTGTTGCGGACCTGCGGGCTGGAGGTCGTGCGCGGGCTGTTGTCCCAGCCGATGGTGATGTGCGGGTAATAGGGAATGTCGAAGGTCTTGCCAATGCGGTCCCACTCGGCCTGGGCCTTGGTCAACAGGTTCAGGTAGTCGTCGTTCGGATTCATGTAGTGGACGAACTGGTAGTGGCTGGCGCTGGTGAAGCCGAGCTTTGTGACAAAGGTGTTGTCCGGTCGCACGTCATTGCCGGCATCGAACCCGCTGTAGTTGATTTTCTGCGAGGTCAGGGTGTATTGCAGATCGAGCCCGGGGAAGCCGGCCTTTTTCGTCTCGTCGGTGAACCACTGCAGCGCGTCGGCCGTCTGCTGCACGCCGCCGAGGCCGGCGATGAGGTTCGGCACGTCGTAGATCATGAAGACTGGCTTGCCGTCAATTTTGTAATACTGCGGCAGCTTGAAATACTTTTCGATATTGCGCCGGCAGACCTTCTCAAACTCATCGCGATTCACGCGGCCGGTCCAGATGACGTTGCCGTCGTGAATTTTGTTCAGGCGCGTGTCCCAGGCGTCCGTCACGTCGTGGTTGGCCCACATGAGATAGAACTTCATCTTGTCGCGGTTGTCGGCTTTGAGGAAACCGTTATCCAGCGTGGTTTCCATGAACGGCCGGCCGTCGTACCAGTACCAATCGAAGATGAAGACATTCACCCCGTGCTTGGTGGCCTCGTTGATTTCCATCGACATCACGGCCGGATCAGCCTCATTGATAGCGCCCCAGAGCGGCTTGCGGTTCCAGTAGTGGCCGGGATTACGCTGCTGCATCGTCGTGACGGTCTCCCACTCCCCGTTGCCGGCGGGCCAGAAGGGGCGGAGGCGGGGATCGTCGTTGGCATAGGCGGGATAGAGGAACGCGGCGACATCGTACTTCCTGGCGGGCGCCGTCGGCTGCTGAGCGAAAGCAGCCTGGGCGGCGAGCGCGGCGATCGAAATGCTCAGGGCGATGATCCGGCTGAAGCTATGCATCTGCGTGTTCATACCGGCTAGGGAAGGGGCCGGCCAGAGGATGGCGCATTTTGCGGGCGGCACTTTGGGGTGGCCGTAAACGCATCCGGCTGGCCAAACTCAGCGGGCTGTTGCACTGAGCGATCGCTTGCGTACGTTACGCGGCATTCCACACTCGCTTCCAAATCCAAACGTGGACGCTTCACTCACAAGGGGACTCATGATTCGAATGCTTTTCGCCGTGGTGGTTGTTTCGGTTGCCGCTTCGTTCAGTCAGGCCCAGCCAGCGCTGCCGGCGGGCTTTGAATCGAAGATGGTCCATAGCCCTGAAGGGGCGGACATCTTCGTGCGCTGGGGCGGCCGTGGCCCCGTGGCGGTGCTTATTCACGGGTACGCGGAGAACAGCGACTCGTGGGCGCCGTTGGCTGCAGACCTGATGAAGGATCACACCGTCGTCGTTCCCGATCTTCGCGGCATCGGAAAATCGTCCAAGCCCGACGGCGGCTACGACAAGAAAACGCAGGCGGGGGACATTCGCGCGGTGGTGACCGGCCTTGGTTATGACAAGACGTTCGTCGTCGCCCATGACATCGGCAACATGGTGGCTTACGCCTACGCGGCCACGTACCCGGATAAGGTGGAGCGCCTGGTGGTCATGGATGCGCCGATTCCGGGCATCGAACCGTGGAACGAGATTCTGCTGACGCCGGGCGTCTGGCATTTCAACTTCCACGGGCCCGACGCCGAACGGCTGGTGGCCGGCCGTGAGCGGATCTACCTGGATCGCATTTGGAATGACTTCACGGGCGATCCTTCCCAGCCGGATGAGGCCACTCGAAACTTCTTCGCCGCGACGTACGCCCAGCCGGGCGGGATGCGGGCAGGGTTCGCGCAGTTCGCGGCGTTTGCCCAGGACGCCAAGGACAACAAAGTGTTCCAGCAGGTCAAACTGACGATGCCCGTATTGGCGGTCGGCGGCGAGAAATCATTCGCCGGAACGCAGGCCAAGATCATGCGCAACGTGGCGACCCACGTTCAGGAGGCGATCGTCGAAGGCTCCGGGCACTGGCTGATGGAAGAGCGGCCCGCGCAGACCGTGAAGCTGATTCGTGACTTCCTCGACGCTCGGTAAGTCGGCAGTGTTGTACGGTTGGGCACTGCCCACCATCGGGGCCGACGGTGGGCAGTGCCCAGCCTACGCAGGGATGGTCCGACGGGCCAACATCAACAAGCGATTACGGTCCATTCAGTTCCTGTCGTTGTAGATATCCGCCGCCATGGCGGACCGAGCGGGGCTAATATCCGCGTCGTCGTCGTGTTTTCACGCGTCGGCGGATCGTGGAGGCAACGCTATGAACACGCGACAGATGCTACAGTTCGCCTCACGCGCCCGAGACCGTGCCACGGGGATGATCCTGTTGCTGGCCGGCTGCGGGATGGTGGGGTGCGGCCCGACGCACACCGCTGGCACCCGCGGCACGGCGGCTAAGGATTTGTCGATCCTTTCGATTCCGCAGTTGCCGGCGGTGGTTCCCCTTCGGATCGAGACGATCCAATTTGACGGCGCGGGGGAGGCGTACCAGGTCGGGAAGAGCCGCGACTTTTACCTGCTGCCGCGCGATCACACCGCCTCGTTCACGTTCAAGGCCATCATCCCCGGCGAAGCCGGCATTCCCGGTTGGCTGGTGCCCCAAGGCGCTTTGACCTTCCCCGGCCCGAAGGACATCCCGCTGGGCGAGATGACGGCCGGCAAAACGTATGAGCTGGCGTTCCCGCAGGAAGGCTTCGACAAACTCATGGAGACCGGCAGACTGTCGCTGGTGCGGGAAAAGGGAAAATGACGAGAGCGGGCGGTTCGGGTTTGGAGTGGCGGCGGCTGGCGGCGGCCAGCCTGATCGCCGTTCGCGGCCGTTAGAGCGACACGCGCGAGACGGGCCCCGGGGAAGGGAAGATCGGTTAATCGACTAAGTCGAGGGACTGCGCGGACCGGCGCAACGCCTCGAATCGCCATTTGGCGCGGCCGACGGTGTACTGCGGGTTTTCGCCGAGCCAGCGGAACTGGTGGAACAAGCGGGCGATGGCCAGGCGGCGGGCGAAGGCGGCGGGCGGAGCGGTGGGCCAGCGCGCGTGTGAATAGGTGTGTTCACAGGCCGTGACAACCGCGGTGGGCCAGTTGTCGGTCATGCTGGCGAGGTCTTCTTCGCCGGCGCCGACGCTGGCGGATTCCCAATCGACGGGCCAGACGTGTTCGCCGTGGACGAGGACGTTCTGCGGAAACAGTTCGCCGTGGATGAGAGTGCGGGGCGCGTGGAGCAGGTCGGGGAGGACACCTTCGGCACGCTTGGATAACGCCTCAAGCCACGGAAACTCGGCCCGCACCGGCTCGGCGAAACGGACGGCCCGGACGACCCATCGCTGGAAATAGGCCGCAGTGCGTTGGCTGATCCATTCTGGTTCGAATTCTTGGAGCGATCTTTCCTGCTCGGCATGGAAATGGCCAAGCCATTTGGCGAGTCTGACGGCGTAAGCATCGGGCTCTTTGGTCAGCGTCCATCGGGAGTGCTCGTCGAGGCATTCCAGGAAGAGCCAGGTGTCGCCGTCATCGTCCACCGATTCGCCGTAGCAGGTGGCCGTGGTCATCTGGGAGTGGCGCAGGACGCGCTGGTACACTTCGGCTTCATAGACCACGCCATTTTTGTGGCCGTGGGAATCGTAGGAAGACCCGCGGCCTCGCTTACAGAACAGGCGAATGGGGATTTCATCCGCAGTCACGCAGGCCAAGATCCATGTGGCGAACGAGCTGGCATAGGCGTTCGGCCGGACCTCAATCACTCTGAGGCCGGGGGCCCACGCTTCGCGAGCGATCGCTTGACGCGCCATGCGCTGTGCGGTTTCGATCATCAATGACGCCTTTGCTGTAGGGCTCGATCCGGCATCGAGGACGTGCGGGCCGTCCTTCTTGAAGTGCCTGACTTCAATGCATGGGCGAATCTACTGGCGCTGAATGACCGCAAGATGACGCAGAACAACAGACGCGGCGATCGCGATAGGAAATGCGAGGCGCATCATTTTCGCGTCATCTTGGGGCGACTAGTGTTACGGTGGGCGACAAGGAGCACGACCATGTTCGAACAACGGTGGCTGATGTATGCGATCCTCTCGGCACTGTCGGCGTCGATGGTGGGCATCTTCGGCAAGTTCGGGATGAAAGAGGTCGATTCGACGCTGGCCACGGTGGTGCGCAGCATCGTGATGACGGTGTTTCTGATCGCGGCGGGGCTGGTGCTGGGCGCGTCGTCCAAGCTGGGGACGCTGCACCCCAAGGCGATGCTGGCCATCATCCTTTCCGGTGTGGCGGGGGCGGTGTCGTGGCTGTTTTACTTCAAGGCGATTCAGGTCGGCACGGTGTCGCAGGTGGCGCCGATCGACAAGCTGAGCATGCCGCTGGCCGTGGTGCTGGCGGTGATCATCCTGGGCGATCGGCCGACGTGGGTGAACTGGACGGGCATTCTGCTGATCGCCGGCGGGGCGTATCTGGCGTCGATCCCGCGGCCGCATTGAAAGACAAAAACAGGCCGGAATGAGGCTGTACGGGCGATATGGCGGGATCGCATCGCGTGCGGTTCACGCGGTAGGGCTGAGTCGCATAGGATGTAGGAGTGGGCCGCGGGCTCATTTCGGTGTCATTCGTGCGAAGCAGGTCGGCCATGGAAGCGTCTGAGGGATCATCCACATCAACCACGGCCAACGGCCACGCAGCTGCCGCTAGCCCAACGGCTGCGTCGGGCAAAATGCCTTCGGTTACGGAATCGAAACGATCGAGCCGCGCCCGCTACGCCGCGTATCGGAAGAAGCTGCGCGAGCGAAAGCGCGGCACGCAGATCGACCCCAGCGTGCCGGCCGCCACCGAGCGCGGCGACAAGCCCCACAAGCCGCGCACGCGGCCGTTCCTCACGCTGCTGACCCAGTTCTGGTCGCAATTGCGCGGCCATCATGGCACGCTGGTGCTGCTGCTGATGACGCTGACGGTATCGACACTGCTCGGCCTGGTGCCGCTGTATGGAACGAAGATCGTTTTTGACAGCGTGCTGAGCGCCAACCCGCTCGCGCCGCACTTGCCGTGGTGGCTGCCGATTCATCTGCCGTCGGATCGGCATCATCTGCTGACGATCGTGGCGATCGGCATGGTGGCGCTGGCGGCGCTCTCGGAAGGCTTCGGATTATGGAGCCGGTGGCAGGCCACGCGGATGACCAAGCGCGTGCAGGTCTCCGTGCGCCGGCGGGTGTTTGATCACGCCGTTCGCCTGCCGCTGCACCGCGTGTATGAACTCAAGAGCGGCGGCGTAGCGTCGATCCTGCGTGAAGACGCCGGCGGCGTGGCGGACCTCGTTTTTTCCATGATCTACAACCCGTGGCGGGCGATCATTCAGCTCATCGGCAGCCTGATCATCCTGGCCACGGTCGACTGGCGGCTGCTGCTCGGCTCGCTGGCGCT
>JAQGHK010000325.1 GCA_028288875.1 Phycisphaerales bacterium
TCAGCGGGAAAGTAGGTCACTGCCAGCCTTTACATTCAAGCCCTCCGGGTTCATCCCCGGGGGGCTTTTTTGTTGCGCCGAGTTTATTGTCCGGGCCGCCCAAACGCTGCGCCGGAATGCCTCAAGCCAACACCATTGCCGGACCGATGCTTATCGGACGCCATGGTAGCTCCCTCCTCCACACGCGCGGTGCTGGTCTTCGCTGTCGTCGGCCTTGCTTTGGCCGGCCTGGCGGGGCGGGTTGGTTACCTTCAATCGACCGGCTCGAAAAAGAATATCGCTCGCGCCGAGCGCCAGCAGTTTCAATCTGAGCCGCTTTATGCCCGCCGCGGTAGCGTTTTCGACCGTAATGGCCTCCTAATGGCCGGCACGGTCCAAGCTCAATCGCTATTTGTCGATCCGAAGTTCATGGCCGACCAGTTCGTCGCCGAGGGGCGCGATCCGTATTTGGCCATCGATGACGCGGTCGGCAAGATCTCCAAGATTGTCGGCCACGACGCTTTTGAGATCTCCAAGCTGCTTTCCGACAAATCGACCAGCCGATTCGTTCGCATTGCAGACAATCTGGACGAGACGGCCACCAAGCAAATCGAGAAACTCGATCTGCCCGGCACTGGCTTCACCCCATTCAATGTCCGCTACTACCCGATGGGCTCCGTCGGCGCTCACGTCCTCGGTGGCGTCGGTGCCGATGGCAACGGACTTGAGGGCATCGAGCTGAAGTTCAACAAGCTGCTCGCCGGCACCGATGGCAAGAAGCGGACGCTTAAAGACGCTCGTCGGCGTCCGTTGTTCGTCGATGCCGACGATTACAAGCCCGCTAAGCACGGCCAGCAGGTCGTGCTGACGCTGGATGCGAATATTCAGACGATTACGGAGCAGTCGCTCGCCGAGACGTGTGAAAAATTCCGCGCCAAGACCGGCGAAGCCGTGGTCATGGACCCCTTCACCGGCGACGTCCTGGCGCTGGCCAATTATCCGACCTTTAACCCCCAAACGATCCGCGACACCCCAGCGGGTATTCGCCGCGATCGGGCCGTCGTCGATCCCTATGAGCCCGGCAGCACGATCAAGCCGTTCATCGTCGGCCCCGCGCTACAGAAGGGCGTTACGCGTTGGGACGAATTGTTCCTCACCCACGGCGACGCCTGGCCCGCCGGCTATGGCCACCGCATCATTCGCGACGTGCACGGCTACCAGCAACTCGCCCTCTGGGACGTTCTCGTGAAGTCGTCCAACATCGGCATGTGCATGCTCGGGCAACGCCTGGGCAACCCCGGCCTGTTCGCCGCTCTCACTAGCTTTAAGTACGGCCAACGCACCGGCATCGAATTGCCAGGCGAAGACAGCGGCCTGGTGAATCCGCTGAAAAAGTGGAACCGCTTCACCACTGAATCGGTCAGCCAAGGCTACGAAATGCGCGTCACCCCGCTGCAGCTAGCCCGCGGCATGTGCGCGTACGCCAACGGCGGCCGGCTGGTAGATCCGCACGTCATTCAAGGCGTTCTGGATGACGCCGGCAAGATTGATCCGATCGTCCCGCGTAAGCCGTTCAGCGTGTTTCCGCAGGTTGTCGATTCGGGCGTTAGCTCGCAGATCCGCCGCATTCTCTGCGACGTGCTCATCCGCGGCACGGCCAAGGGTGCCCGCAGCAATCTCTACAACATCTTCGGTAAAACCGGCACGGCTCACAGCGCCGTCAACGGCGTGTACAACGACGAAAACTACACGAGCAGCTTCATCGGCGGTGCGCCATTCGAAAGCCCGCGACTGGTGATCGCCGTCGTCATTCACAACCCTGACAAATCGCTCGCCCACTTCGGCGGCACCGTGGCCGCACCTGCGGCGACGAACATTCTCGATCGCTCGCTTCAATACCTGCAGGTGCCGACGAGCGGCGACCTGCCCGTCCCGCCCGGCAATGTGGCTGATCTACTGTACGCCTACAACGCCAAGGAATATCGCATGCCGACCGACCGGAACGCGATCGAAACCGCGTCGGTCCAAGAGCCGGCCCACGACTGAGGTAAGAGCATCGGTCGCGGAGCGCAGACCGAGGTGGAACTTACTCAAGAAATGAAGTGTCGCCGTAGCTGAAGAAGCGATAGCGCTCCGCAATCGCCTCGGCATACATGCGACGCTGCTGATCCAATCCCACAAATCCGGCGACGAGCGCGATCAGCGTGCTTCGCGGCAGATGGAAATTGGTCAGCAGTGCGTCGACGTACTTCCAAGCGTACGGCGGATAAATAAAGATCCCCGTCTCGCCATCGCAGGGCGAGAGCTCACCGGCGGGCTGGCTTTCCAGCACTCGGGCCGCCGTCGTTCCGACCGCAATTACCCGCCGGCCGTCACGCTTTGCTGAATTAATGGCGTCCACAGCGGCGTGGTCGAGCGAATACCGCTCCACGTGCATCGTGTGATCCGCCAGTGCGTCCACCTCGACCGGCTTAAACGTGCCCAGCCCCACGTGCAGTGTGACGAACGCCCGCTCCACACCCGCCGCCCGCAACGAGGCCAGCATCGCCTCATCAAAATGCAGCCCGGCCGTCGGCGCTGCAACGCTGCCGCCGGCCTTGGCGTAGACGGTCTGGTATCGCTCCCGATCAAACGCGTCGCGCTCGTCGACGGACTTTTCCCGACGAATATACGGCGGCAACGGCATCCGACCGAGCCGTTCCAGCAGGAGGTCGGCCGATTCAAGACCGCTCACCGCGATATCGTAAGTACCATCCTCGTTATGCCGCAGCGCGTGTACGTTCACCGATTTGTCCGCCGCAAAATGCAATGCCGCCTCCGGCCGAAGCGGGCCGAGGTTTTTCAGCATCACGGTCCATTCGCTGGTCGCGATCTGGCGAACGAACAGGCCTTCCACGATGCCGCCGGTCGATTTTACCAGCGTAAACCGCGCTGGTGTGACGCGTGCGTCATTGAACACCAGCAGATCGCCCGGCCGAAGTATCGAAGGCAGATCGGCGAATTGCCGATGTGCGATCGCCCGATCGGTCCGGCGATAATGCAGCAATCGCGCCGCCGGCCGCTGGGCGGCGGGGGCTTGGGCGATCAGATCCGGGGGAAGAACAAAATCGAGATCATCGGCGCGCATCGACGCATGAAGATCATGCAAAACGTCGAGTCTCGCAATGGCCCGTGATCGAGATGCGTTGGACCGGTCCTCGTCCGGCAACGGGCGGGCAAACGTGGCCGCCCGTTGCCGTTACCAGAAGACACGGGCTCCTCGAACCGATGCTAAAACGACCGCGACCGCACGCTGTGTTGGGCGTGCGGTCGCAGGTTTATCGTCCAAGCGATGGAAAGGATGTTCGCCGGCTACAAGTGAGCAAACTGCGGATTAAACCGTCACGTTGTAGTTGTTCTGGAGGACCAGGAAGTCGTTGAAATCCACGAGGCCGTCGTAGTTAAAGTCGCCTTGGCTGTAGTTGCCGGCCTGATTGTAATTGTTCTGCACGATGAGGAAATCGTTGAAATCGGCCGTGCGATTCCGATTCGCATCGCCATTGAGCCAGAAGAAGGCGTACGAGATCCCGTTCGCCAAGGCATTGCCGGCCGTGTCGGTGATCCCGCTTGGCGTCGACGTGTAGCTTCCGTTCGGCAGGAGATTTGTCGCGGGAGCGCCGGGCACATTCGCGAATGAAAGTGTGACAGTGTTGCCGCTAGGCGTAGCCGTGATGGAAGACGTCGGAACCACCGTAGCCGTCGTTACGTTATTCACTGTGAAGTTCGCGGCCCCCGCGGACACCGGCTCGCTGAAGCTGTAACCGATGCTCGGGCCGACAGTCAGGTAAGTAAACGCCGGCGTGCCGGTGATCGTTGGTGCAGCAGTATCGACGCTGATCGCCAGAGCGGAAGAAGCAGTGGAGACTGATTTCCCGGATTCAGTCTGTGTTGCAGTGATGTTGTGGCTGCCATCCGCAATGGTCGAGAAGGCCGAGCCGTTGGTCGTGACCGTTGTTGTCGTCCCGCTGGCGACGGCGGTGCCGATTGAGATGCCGTCCGCGAGGATATTGACGGTCGCGCCGCTGACCGTCCCGGTCACGCTGAACTGAAGGTTTTTGGCTGCCGAAGAATTGTTCCGATTCGTCAGGTTATCTGTGCTGCTCGTTCCGGTGTCGGTCGCGGCAACAAGATCTGGTGTGCTCGGCGTAGCGGACGGGCTGGAGACGTTCGTGATCGTCAGGTTCGCGTTATTGATATCGAAGTAGACGTTGCCGACAGCCGCTACTTTGAAACGAACTTGCGTAGAGGACGTGCTGAAGGGCATCTGGACGGTCTCAGTTCAGTCATTGGCTGTGGCGGCGGCGAGGGTGATCGGGAAGGTTGTACCGCCGTCTGTGCTCATCAGGATATTCACTTGGCTGGTATTGATTCCGTTGCCAGTCGTGCCGGCAACGTTCCAAGTGATCGTCTGATTGCTGCCGCCAGCGACGGTGCTGGCAGTAGAAAAGTTGGTGATGCCGAACCCGGATGCCGCAGAGACACTGGTCACATTAACGGGCGAGCCTGACAGGACGTTCGTGCCGCCGCCGCCGGCGTGTTGGTCTCGAGCGGTGATGACGAATTTCATCGTCCGGCTGGTGGTGGGCAGACGCTCGACCAGATACGGCGACCCGGCCGGCGCGGCAGTGCTGTTCGTACCAGAGAGAATCGACGCAAGTTGTGGGAAGGTGCGTGTCGGACTGGTCGTTGGGCTATAGACGCGGAACAGCGGGCTCGAACCGTTGTCGGCCGTGTTGAGATTCGTGGCCGCACCCAGATCAGCTTCTTCCCAACTGTAGTAGATCGTGTCGCCGTTGGCGTCGCTGCCGGTGGCGGTGAGGGCGAACGGCGTATTCGTGGGGATAATATAGTTCGCGCCGCCGCTGACGGTCGGGAAGCTGTTGCCGGTGTTGGTGCGCGTGCCAACACTCGGGATA
>JAQGHK010000354.1 GCA_028288875.1 Phycisphaerales bacterium
TGAAGTTGTCTTGTTGCGCTTAAAACGCGCCGCCACTGGAATCACCGCCACCGCCTGAATCGCCTCCACCACCGCCGCTATCGCCGAAGCTGCCACCGCCAGCGTCGCCGCTGGAAGAGGTGTCGCCGAAGCTGCCGCCGGAACTGTCGCCGCCGCTGGTGTCAGGCCCGGATGATCCACCGCCACCGCCGCCGAAGATACCGCCGCCGCTATCGGATGGGCCTTGCCCGAAGGTGCGATTACCGAGGTAAGACCCGAACAGTCCGCCGAGCAGTCCGCCGAAGATCCCGCGGCCGAAACCGCCGCCTCCGGAAGGTGGATAGCCACCTTGCCCAATGCCCGGCTGGCTATATCCGCCTTGGCCGTATCCCGCCCCAGGCAGGCTCGGCGGGCCACCGCGATTGCCGCCGAACAATCCGCGCACGAGGCGAATCACGAGGAAGACGACGACCAATATGACGACCAGCCCAATGCAGCCGAGCTTCCCGATGAATCCGCCCGAGGCGGGTTCAGGCGGAACGTTTGATGCGGTCCGCCCGGCCGGGTAATCGCGCGATCCGCTGCTCACCGGCGGCGGGGCGGACTGGTCCTGCCGCGACGCCTGTGCCGGTGGCCCGCCCGCGTAGGTCGCTTTGAGCGACGCCGTCATGTGAAGCAGCGCCTGATCAAAATCCTTAGCCTTGAAGCCGGCGAGCAATTCATCGCTCATGTGCCGTCGACCGGCATCGCTCAGGCCAGAGCGGCCCACGTCTTTCCGCCGCCACACCTCCAGGTAGGCGGGCGTTTTGTTGACCATGACGTACACGTCCGCACCGGTGCTGTAGCCGCGCTGATCGACAAAGCCGGCGAAGGCCTGCTGCTGGGAGGCGGCATTGCCATCGACCTTCCCATTGAGCTCGGCCGGCAGCGTGGCGAAGGTTTCCACCATAACGGTGTGCTTGTATTGCTGCTGCAGCGCCTGCAGATCGGCTGTGGCTTGGCGGACTGCATCAGGGCTGAAGAACCCCGCATCGTCCTTCACCCCGGCTGTCGCGGCCTTCGCCCCGCCCGCAAACGTGAGGAGGATAACCAATATGGCCAGCGGCCAACCGATCCGACGGTGGTGATTTCCCATGCCCAACCATAGCGAGGGTCCTCGTTACAAAACGCGGGCGATATGTGAATCCGATTTAATCCTTACAAAACCCTAACGGACGGCTATGCTGACCGTCAAGGAGATCATCATGGCCACGAAAGCAGAGCGTCCCGCAAAGCCGACCTTGCCCAGCGACGGCAATACCCAGAAGGACCCTGAGCAGTGGGTGACCGGGCAGGAGCCGATGACGGGCGCTCAGAAGTCGTATCTGAAAACGCTGTCGGAAGAGGCCGGCGTGGAGCCGGATGAGTCGCTCACGAAGGGTGAAGCGTCCGAACAGATCAGCGAGCTAAAGGATAAACAGCACGTCGTTGACCACCGGGCCGATGGTTCCACCAGCAATACCGAAAAAGACCCTGCCGACTGGGCGACCGGCGATGAACCGATGACCGGAGCCCAGAAATCGTACCTGAAAACGCTATCGGACGAGGCCGGGGCGGGTTTTGATGAGACTTTGACTAAAGGGGAAGCTTCCAAAAAAATAGAGGAATTGAGACAAAATAATCCCCGCACCAACTGACGACGTATGCTGTTAGGATGTCTGTGTTGTTTTCGCGGACACGGCGTTGATTGAGTCGGATCTGGTTATCTGGCAAGGAATGCTGATATGTTGTCGCAGTTTGTTGATTGGTGCGTTGCAGTCGTTCAGTCCCTGGCCAAGAAGCCAGTGCCGGTTCGGGTCCGTGCAAAGCGGACCGGTCGGTAATCTTCCTTTAAATACAATTTGATTGATCACCGTGGCGGGTTCAGATCCGCTACGGCGAAGTCAGCGGCCTCGCTCGCGAGGACATCAGGTGAATCGCCAATCCGGCGTCTCCCCTCGAGTCCAAGCAAGCGAGGCCGTTCCAGGTCTTGGGTCAACGCGGCATGGGCAGAGGTGGGGCATCCGCTGGACGGTCATCCGTAAGGGTTCGCCGCTCCTACTTCTTTACCGGCGGATCAATCTCCGGCGTGCCGTTTGTCGGAAATGGATCGCTCGGCACGCGAGGCGGGTTTAAGGCGGGGTCGGCAGTGATGATCACCAGCGGGCCGCCTGCATCGGTCTCGTCTTTAACGATTGTCAGATCCACCGGCCCGACGGGATTGCGCGGGTTCGGGTCGGCTGGCGCTTTGCCGTGGCCGGTGGGGCGGGTGGTTTCGGCATCGCCGGCGGCTGACGGGCTGGTGCTGGCGTCGGCAGTGGCGGCGTGAACTTCACTCTTCTGGGCATCGGCAACTGACATTACGGCCTCCTGGGTCTACCTGATCGTAGGCTCATCGGGTTCGAGAAAACTGGTACACAATCGGCGATCCTTCTCGCCGGCGATGCGCGCCGCTTCGCCCCTTTCTTTTCAAGCCTCTTCCCCGCGCAGCAATTCGGCGATCTGCTGCAACGCCAGCCGTCGATCGCGATGCACGTTCGCATCCATCGGCCGCCAGGCGCGTTGGGCGTCGCCGCTGTCGATCAGGGCGATGGCCGCATCACGGATCGGCTCCAGCAGGTGGCCTTCGCGCAATTGAATCGACGCGACGGCCAGAAACACCACCGGCCCGTCGTCAGGGTCGCTGAGCACATTCCGGAACGTTTCGAAAACGGCCGCCGTCGCCGGGCCGGCGGCTTCGCCGGCGCTAAGGCGCTCGTCGTAAACGCTGCGCACTTCCATCGCCAAGTCGGCCGCCAGGAACGGGGCCGTCACGTCCTCAATCTCTTCGCGGGATAACGCCATAAGCTGATTGTAGCTGCAACGCCTGCGTTGCCGCTTCGCTTTGGATCCAAGTCTCGTGACAACTGACGCAGGCAGATTCACACTCTTAAGTCGCCGGGCTGATGAATCCACCGCCGGCCGCTTGGCTCAGCATGTTCTTGAACATGCCGTCCTTGGCAGCCAATTGGTCGTACGGCCCGTCCTGAATGATCTGGCCCTGATCGAACACCAGCACGCGGTCGCATTGACGAATCGTGCTCAGGCGATGCGCGATGACGAAGCTGGTTCGACCCGGCAGCAGCTTCTCAATGGCCGACTGAATTAGCCGCTCGCTTTGCACATCCAGAGCGCTCGTGGCCTCATCAAAGATGTAACACTGACTGTCGGCCAGAATCGCCCGGGCGATGGCGAGCCGCTGGCGTTGTCCGCCGCTTAGGCCGCTGCCGCCTTCGCCGAGGCAGGTGGCCGGGCCGTCGGGCAGGCGATCGACGAACTCGCTGACCAGCGCCAGATCCATCGCCCGGCGGACGTCATGCGGGCTGGCCTTGGGGTTCGTCACGATCAGGTTGTCCCAGATCGTGCCTTTGAACAGAAATGGGTCCTGCGGCACCACGCCAAAGCTGCTGCGCAAATCGCTGAGCCCGTAGCGGTCCAGCGGCACGCCATTAAGCACGATGCGGCCGGCCCGTGGGTCATAGAGGCGCAGCAGCATGGCCGTGAACGTGCTCTTGCCGCTGCCACTGGGGCCGACGAGGGCGACGCTCTGGCCGCGCGGGACGACGACGCTGAGGTCG
>JAQGHK010000402.1 GCA_028288875.1 Phycisphaerales bacterium
TGTGCATCTAAGTGCTCGGCCGTCGCGAGCGTGGTGATCGCGGGCGCATCGGCCGCTAACGCCGCAGCGTCATACGTGACGATGCTGCTGCGCTTGAGGAACTCGTACACGCTGATTCCGGAACTGAATCGCGCCGTCGTGTTCGTCGGCAAACAGTGGCTCGGCCCTGCGACATAATCGCCGGCCGCCACTGGAGAGTATTTGCCCACGTAGATCGCCCCGGCATGACGTAGTTTCGCAACCATCGCGTCATCATTGCGCGTTTGAATATTGATATGCTCGCAGGCAATCCGATTCGCGAGTTCGATCAACGGTTCAAACGTGTCAGCCACGACGATCATACTTTCGTTGAGTAGCGCCTTTTCGATCGCAGCGACGCGCTGCCGGCCCGTTAACTGCGTTTTGATCTCGGCCAGCACCGCATCGACAAGCGAGCGGCTAGTCGTGAGGAGAAAGCACGAACCCGGATCATGTTCGGCCTGCGCGATGAGATCGGCCGCGACGAAGCGGGCATCGGCGGCATCATCGGCGAGGGTCAAAATCTCACTCGGGCCAAGGAAGCCGTCGACGCCGACCGCACCGCTGACGGCGCGCTTGGCAAGCTGAACATATTCATTGCCCGGGCCGACGATCTTGTCGACGGGTTTGATGGTTTCCGTGCCGAAGGCCAGGGCTGCGATCGCTGCCGCCCCGCCCATGCGGTACATCTCCGTCACACCAACGGCATGCGCCGCGGCCAGCACCAGATCGCCGCCGAACTTGCCGCTCGGCGAGCAGACCACCACCCGTTTCACGCCCGCCACCATCGCCGGCACGGCGAGCATAATGAGGCTGGACGGGTATGACGCCTTGCCGCCGGGAAAATAGATCCCGACCGAGTCCAGCGGCGTAAACCGAAGCTTCAGTCCCAATCCGCCACGCTGAAGTGGGTGCGGATCGGACGGCATGACGTGCGACTGATACTCGCGAACCTGATCGATCGCCCGCTGAAGTGCGTCGCGAACGGCCGGCTCGATGCGGCCATGCGCCGCCGCCATTTCGTCCGGCGCGACGCGGAGGCGGGCGGCGGTGAATTCAGGATCGTCAAACTTTCGGGCAGACTCGACGATCGCCGCATCACCTCGGGCCGCGACGTCGGCCAACGTGGCGTGAACGACTTTCAGCTTTTCCGCACGCGGCCCGGATCCTAGCGCCAGGCCGGCCGGGTCGAGGCGGAGACGGGCGACCAGCGTGTCGATCTTCGCGGCGTCGTCCGGGCGGGCAATCTGATAAACCGGAATCATCCGGCGAATCGTAGGGATGACACGGGCACGGTCAACCGTTAGCTTGCCGCCATGCTGCCGGTGCTTCTGCTCCATGAACCGAATCCGCCGTACGTCACACGCCGCCTGATGCGGCTATTGAGTGATCGCATTCCCGAAGTGAGCGTCACCGTTCTGTCGCCGTCGCGACTGGTTCCGACCGGCGCCCAACTGGCGCGCCGCGGCCAGCCGAGGCAGATCATTCATGCCGTCGGACGGCGGGCGTTGGCCGTTGCCCTGTTCGCCGCCAACGCCGATGTCATTTTTCAAGCCACGCGATTTCCGCGGCGTGGCGATGTGGCTTATGTCCGGGCTGCGCTGATGTATCGCCAACTGCGCATCGTCTGCGAAAGCGATGCCGAACGGCGCGCCTGGGTAACCGGCGGCGTGCCGATCGACGCCTGCACATTGATCCGCCCCGGTGTTTCCCTCGCCATCCCGCCCGATGCCCGCAAGACCGCTCGCGACCGGTTGGGCTATCGCGACACCGACCGCGTCATTTTCTCGCCGCTGCCGCCGCTCGGATCGGAACGGTCGGACGCCGTCTGGGCTGGTTGTCTACTGAACATTCTTGATTCGAATACGAGGCTTTTGGGCTGGGCCGAGGCGGGATTGGAAAGTCTGCACGCGCTTCGCTCACGGTTGCTCGGCGACAACGTGCTGACCATTCTGGAAGACGATGCGCCCGATGTCGGCTTCGCCGCCGCCGATGCGATTCTGCTCCCGCCCGGCGAATCGACCTCGCCGACACTGATCGCGATGGCGATGGCCTCCGGCAAGCCGATCGTCGGCCAGGTGATGCCGCAGACGTGTGAACTGATCGAAGATCGCCACACGGCCCTGATGACCGGCGGGCGAACACCGAAGATTCTCGCCGAGCGCGTCATCGACGTCTTGGCCGATGCGGAACAGGCCCGGAAGATTGCGGATCGAGCGCGCGCCGAAGCGTATGAACACTTCCTGCTCTCACGCATGATCGCCGACTATCGAACGCTATACGGCCAGCCTTCCGCGGCCGAAGCGTCCACACCTGCAACGCCGGCCGTCGCTCACGCCTGAACGGACCAGACCCCAAAGTCCGCGACCGGGACAAAGCCCGCGGCCTCGTAAAATGTGTCGGCGGGAGAAGCCGCGGTAAACACGTCCATCAATTGCGAGCGCGCCGCCAGTTCGATGATCCGGCCGAGCAACGCCCCCACAACGGCCGACGAAAAATCCCCGTCGGCGGCAAGCACGTCGCAAACCAGGCCCGTCTGCCCGCGCGTCTGCAGCGCGGCCGCCGCGATGGGTTGGCCATCGCGAAGCGCCAGCAGCGCGTCGTATTGAGCGTCGTCGAGATGAGCGAGCAGCATCGCCCCCATTTTTCCGCCGTGTTGTTCGCTGAGGGATTGAAAGTGCGGGATCGCCGCGCGGGCCGGAAGAATCATCACGCCGGCCGGCGCGTCCGCCCGGGCAGCAGCACTGCGAAGACGCATCAAGCGATGCGGTTGGCCTACGCAATGGCCCGGAAGTAAGGCGGCATCGAATGCCAGCGGCCCTATGACTGATCCGGGTGCCTTGCCCTGCGCGCGATAGGCCGCGAAAATGGCTTCGATCATGCCCCTAGGCACGGGTTCTGACGGCAGAACAACCACGTTGGCCGGCGATGTAGCGATGACCCCCCGCGCGAATTGCAATTCGATTTCCTCGCCAAGCGCCAGCGCATGATCAAACAGCACATCAGAAAACCGCCGCCATAATGCAGCGGGTGACGGCAACGACGCTTCGCTGGTAACGGGAAGTTTCACGCGTCTTTTCCAACTCGCGACGGCGACTGAAGTACCAGCGTCAGTGGCCCGTCATTTTCAATGGCAACCGTCATCTCCGCACGGAACTGGCCGGTGGCGATGGGCACGCCGGTGGCCCGTGCGAAATCGATAAAGTGATCAAACAGTGGTCGGGCGAGTTCCGGCTTCATGGCGCGGTCAAACCCGGGCCGTCGACCGGTGGCCGTCGTCGCGGCCACCGTAAAATTGCTTATTAGCAGGAGCGCGCCGCCGATCTGCTTCACGTCCAGGTGGTAGGCCTTTTCCCCCTCGGGAAACACGCGAAGGCCAGCAAGCTTTTCGGCCATCCATCGCAGTTCAGCATCGCCGTCGTTTGCTTCGATGGCGGCGAGCACGCACAGACCCGCATCAATTCGGCCGACGATTTCGCCGGAGATCATGACCGAGGCGGACCGCACGCGTTGCACGACTGCGGTCACGCCTGCACCGTCCCATGAACCCGACCGGCGGTCACCCGATCCATTCGAGCGCGCAGCAGGTCCCCAGCCCGCACCATTTCGTCGGCCTCGAAATGAACATCAAAATATCGCTCGCACCGGCCATGCCGAAGGCCCGTACGTTCTTTCTGATGTTCGACCAGCACGGTTACATCCTGTCCAACGAATTGGTTGGCGAACGCGATACTGAACGTGCTTGCCCGATCGCGGAGCAGGTTCATGCGTTCATCCACAACCGCCGGAGGCAGTCGCCGATCCGTCCACCGCGCGGCGGCGGTGTTGGGTCGCGGGCTGTATGGGAAGGCGTGGATATGAACAAACCGAGCGTGATCAGCGACGGCAAGGGTGTCGGCGAAGGCGGCATCATCTTCGCCGGGGAAGCCTGCGATAATGTCAGTCGTGACGGCCGGGCGGTCGAATGCTTCGTTCACCTGATCGATCATCTCGATGAACTGCTGTCGCGAATACTGGCGATTCATCCGACGAAGCAGCGCATCCGATCCGCTCTGCAACGGCAGATGAAAATGCGGAACGACCTGTTCATACCGGCCCAGCGTGCGAATGAGATCGGCATCTAAATCGCCGGGTTCCAGGCTGCTCATCCGCAATCGCAGCAGGCCGGGGACGCGGGTGCAGAGCGCGTCGATCAGTTCTGCCAACGGCTTTCGATCGGCGGGTTGTCGGCGGCGCAGGGCCGTCGGTTGGCCGAAAGCGCCGAGGAAAATGCCGGTGAGCACGATTTCCCGATGTCCCGCCGCCACCATGGCATTCGCTTCGTCGACCGCGTCATCGGTCGATTTGCTCCAAAGGTTCGGCCGAAGTTGCGGGATGATGCAGTACGTGCAATGGGCATCGCAGCCGTCCTGGACCTTCAGAAATGCGCGCTGGTGTTCGGTTTGGCGCTCGCCAAGTTGCGGCAAGCTCATCATGCCGAGCGAGGATTTGCGCGGGGCCGACGCCGGCGGCAGCCATGCGTCCAGCAGTCCGTTGAGCCGTCCATGCACATCATCCGAATGGCCGATCACCGCCGACACGCCCGGCAAGGCTTCGGCGGCGGCGCGATCGCTCATCGCCCAGCAGCCAGTGACGATGACTTTCGCTGGGCCATCAAATTCCGTCGTCGCCGCTTCAGTTTGCCCCAGTACGGTCAGTCGTGTCGCGCGACGGGTCGCCTGGCGACTTTTCACCGCTGCCTCGGTCGTGACCGAGCACGTATGAACGACGCGCACATCGCCGCCCGGCGCTGGAACGCGTGAGAGGCCGCGCCCGCGCAGCACGCTGGCGATCTGTTCGGCCTCATAGTGATTGACGCGACACCCAAGTGTCGCCACAGAAAACGTCTTCATCGTTTCGCTCAAGCGCTAACAGCGGCTAAACTGTTAGCCACCTGAAAGGTAGTTTATGACACAAGCTGATTTGTCCCAAACGCCCGCACCCGACGCTCCCGCACCCACCCCGCTTGCCGCTGCGGTGGCCGCCGTGCCGACTAACACCATTCAGTACGACGACTTTGCCAAAGTGCAGCTCCGCGTCGGCACAATCAAGCAGGCGGAAGCAGTGCCCAAGAGCAAAAAGCTGATGCGGCTGCAGGTCGATCTCGGCGATGAAAGCCGCCAAATCCTCGCCGGCATTAAAGAGCATTACACGCCCGAAGCATTGGTTGGCAAGCAGATCGTGGTCGTCGTGAATCTCGCCCCACGCGAAGTGATCAAGGGTGAAGTCAGCAACGGCATGCTGCTGGCCGCCAGCGATGTCAGCGGCAAGCTGTGCGTGGTTTCTCCGTCTGATGTGATTGCCTCCGGCGCTACCGTTCGGTGAATTGATGCTGCGTGAACTCCACATTTCCAACCTCGCCGTAATTGCGGACGCGAAGATTGAACTGGCCGCCGGTCTGAACTGCTTTACCGGGGCGACCGGTGCGGGCAAATCGCTGGTGATCGGCGCGATCGAGCTGCTGCTCGGTCTCCGCTCGCCATCGGACATGCTGCGCAAGGGTGCGAACGAAGGCCGTGTCAGTGGCGTGTTTGATGTGGGCGATAAGCGGCTGTTGAAGCAGATTGAAGCCGCTTGCGATCTTTCTTTGGCCGAAACGGGCGGCGAAGTGCTGCTCACGCGGCGGCTTTTTGCGAGTGGCCGAAGCGGCGTGAGTCTGAACGGGCACCCGATCACGCTGGCGATGCTGAAAAATGTCGCCGAGACGCTCGTCGACGTGCACGGCCAGCATGATCACCAGTACCTGCTGCGGCCGAGCAATCAGTTGGCGGTGATTGACGAGTTCGCCGCCCTCGTTCCACTTCGGGAGAAGTATCACGCCGCGTTCACTGAATTGTCCGAAGTCCGCCGGCGTCTGCACGAGCTTGAAACCGGCACCAAGCTGCGCGAGCAGCACTTGGACTTCGCGCGCTATCAGTTGAAGGAACTCGATTCCGCCGCCCTGCGGCCGAATGAGTACGCCGATCTCACCGCCCGCGCCGGCGTACTGAATAACCTCGGCCGATTGCGCAATGATGCCTCGACCGTACAGGAAGGCTTGTCCGAGGCGGATGACGCGCTGGTGAACCGCCTGCAGGCGATTTCGTCAACGCTCACCGAACTTACGGCCGTTGATGCGGCCCTCGCGCCAATCGCGAACACGGTCAAAGAAGCAACGATTCAGTTGTCTGAAGCGTCGTACGACCTCGCTCGGTATCTCAATCGTCTTGAACTTGATCCTGGCGAACTAGCGGAAGTGAACGAGCGGCTGAACACGCTGAACCGCATCGTGAAAAAGTACGGCCCGACCGTTGAAATAGTGCTCGCCAAGCATGCCGAGCTAGCCAAACAGGTGACTGAACTGGAACGGGCGGGCGAAGACACCACCAAACTTACCGCCAAGCTGAAGCCGCTCGCGGCGGAGTTGGAAAAGATCGGCCGAGAGCTTTCCACCAAGCGAAAGAAAGCGGCTGCGGAACTCCGGCCACGCATCGAAAGCCAGCTCGGCGCGCTCGGCATGGACAAGGCCACCTTCAGCGTCGATGTCCGCCCGTCCGAGCCGGGACCGAGCGGGGCCGATGAGATCGAATTCCTCGTCCGCACGAATCCCGGCCTCGCCGAGTCGCCGCTGCGGAAGATCGCCAGCGGCGGCGAGATGAGTCGCATCATGCTCGCCCTCAAAGGCGTGCTGGCCGCCGGCGATCGCGTGAGCGTGCTGGTCTTCGACGAGATCGATGCCAACATCGGCGGCCGGCTCGGTTCCATCATCGGCGAAAAGCTACGCTCGCTGGCCGAGCATCATCAGGTGCTGTGCATCACACACCTGCCGCAAATTGCCTGCTATGCCGACCGGCATTTGACGGTCCGCAAAGAGCAGGACAAAAACCAGACCAAGACCAGCGTCCGTATGATGGACGGCGACGAGCGCATCGAAGAAATCGCCGAAATGATCGGCGGCCATCGCATCACTGAAACCACCCGCGCCCAGGCGCGCGAGCTTCTGGAAACGGCCAAGTCGCAGACGAAACCGGCGAAGCGGCGGAAGCAGTCGGCCTAGAGAAAGGTTGCGCACCATGAAGCCACTTGCATTTAGTCAAATCGTTACCGTGTTCGTTTGCTTGGGTGCTTGCGTCAGCAACGGGTATGCAGACGGAGGCCCCGCCGCGACGCAACCCGCTGCCGATCCGACCTTCAGCCAGCTGGAAAACATCGCAATCGATCACGTCAACAGCACGAGACTGCCCGACGTCTTAAAACCTTGGAATTACCACCGCGAGATACAAATCACACGCTTCGCCGACCGCTGGGAAATCACTTGGCCCATTCCGAAAAATTTCAATGGGGGCAGCATGACGGTCTTTGTGAATCGACAGACGCTGAAGGCCTACCATTACACCTTAGAGCAATAGTAACTAAGTAATCGTCCCCGGCTCCGGCGGCTTGGCGGCGTTCACCCAATCAGGAATGGCCTGCAATTCGCCCTGCCGGTCGACGCACGCGATGGTCGTCGTCGCCTCAGCCAATAGCGTGTTGCCGCGTTTCAGTTGGTATGAATGGTCGTAGCGCACAGCCGTCGCTTTAATCAGTTGCGTGACGAGCGTTAGTTCGTCGTCGTAGCGGGCGGGCGCGCGGTATTTAATCTCGGCCTTGGCGACCACGAAAAACACACCGGCCTTTTCCAGGTCGGCATAACTGTGCCCCTGCATGCGCAGCAGCTCAACGCGGCCGATCTCGAAATATTGCAGATACCGGCTGTGATGCAGGTAGCCCATGCCATCGACTTCGGGGTAGCGGACGCGGATCGGAATACTTTGTTCGAGCAAGGCCATGACGGGTTTATACCGCCCGGCGCCGGGCAATTCATTGCGTCGGCGGCCAAGTGCGGTAACTTCGGCCAGACCATGGACCCGAAACAGAACGCCGCCCACGCCGCCCTGGCCCACGTCCGCAGTGGAATGACCCTCGGCCTGGGCACCGGCTCGACCGCAAAGTGGTTCATCGAGTTCCTGGCCGCC
>JAQGHK010000019.1 GCA_028288875.1 Phycisphaerales bacterium
TCGGGAGCGTGGTCCAGCACGTCTTCTTTCCAACGCTTAGCCAGGTCCGTCACTTTGTTGCCGCTAATGCCGGTGTTGATGACGCGCGTAGACTTGGCCGGGTCTTTGGCGTAGAGGTAGTCGCGGATCAGGCGCACGTAGCCGTTGCCGATGCCGTCGGGATCTGTCTTGCGACCGACGTCGGTGATGCTGTCGCCGATAAACAGGAACGTTTGGCCGGGTTGCAGGTCAAGGGGCATCAGTCTTTTGTACCCACGGCCGCGCGGGCCGTCTATCGGTTCGTCTCTGATGGCATTGTTCGGTTAGAATCAATCGCCATGAACGACCTCAACGACGATCAGAAGCGGGCCCTCTCGGCGTTCAGAAAGCGGATCAAGATCAACCAGCGCGAAGACGACAGCCAAGTCACGCGCGGCCACCTCACCGGCCAGCCGACCAAAGTCACCGCCATCCGCCCCCCGCCGGGCTTCCCCGCGACGGTCTGGGAAGAACTGAAACTGGCCGGCTATCTTAAAGATGATGGCGGCGGATTTTACATTCTCGTGCCGGGTAAAGGCTGATCGGTTTTGGGCGGCTAAGATGCTGCTCCTGACCGAAAGCCAAGATGACCGAGATCGCTGATGACGTTGTTCTGCGGGAAGCTGCTCCCGCCCCCGCCGCTGAAGTGACCACGATGAGCGTGCTGCTGGCGCTCAGCCTGTCGCACGGGCTGAACGACACGATCCAGGCGCTCATCCCGGCGATTTATCCGGTCCTGAAGCAGTCGTACCACCTGTCGTTTTCCGACGTCGGGCTGATCACGTTCGTGTTTCAGTGTGTGGCTTCGCTGCTCCAGCCGATCGTCGGCAGCTTTACGGACAAACGGCCGAAGCCCTACTCGCTGGCGATTGGCATGGGGATCACGCTGATCGGCCTGCTGCTGATGGCGCGGGCGGGGTCGTTCAATCACATTCTGATTGCGGCATCGTTCGTCGGCGCCGGGTCGGCGATTTTCCATCCGGAAGCGTCGCGCCTGGCCTACCTGGCAGCCGGCCGGCGGCGCGGGTTCGCACAAAGCCTGTTTCAGGTTGGCGGCAACTTCGGCAGTTCGCTTGGTCCGTTGCTGGCGGCGTGGATCATCGTGCCGCGCGGACAATACGCGCTGGCATGGTTCAGCGTGCTGGCGCTGGCGGGCATGGCGGTATTGATCGCCGTCGGCCGGTGGTACGCGGCACAACTGACCATCGGCCGATCGAACCCGAAGGCCAAGGTGCCCGCCGGGCACATGAACCTCTCACGCACCCGCGTACTGCTCGCGATGGCCGTGCTGGTGATGCTGATCGTCTCGAAATATTTCTACCTGATCAGTCTGACGAACTACTACACGTTCTATCTGATCCACAAATTCGGCGTGAGCGTGCAGATGTCGCAGGTGTTGCTGTTCCTGTTCCTCTTCGCGGTCGCCGCTGGCACGATCCTGGGCGGGCCGCTCGGCGACCGCTTCGGCCGGCGGACGATCATCTGGGTCAGCATTCTCGGCGTCGCGCCGTTCAGCCTGACACTGCCGCATGTGGGCTTGGCGATGACGGTCGTCCTGAGCATCTTCGCCGGGCTGATTCTCGCGTCGGCGTTCTCGGCAATCCTGGTCTTCGCCCAGGAACTCGCCCCCGGCCGCGTCGGGATGATCGCAGGCCTTTTCTTCGGCTTCGCCTTCGGCGTCAGCGGTGTCGCGAGTGCGGCGCTCGGTAAACTGGCCGACCGCACCAGCATTGAATACGTGTTTCAGGTTTGCGCTTACCTACCGCTCATCGGCCTGCTGACGATGTTCCTGCCGAGCGATAGCAAGCGGCAGGCAATTTAATACTTCCGCTCTTTCCGCACGCTCACCGTGTTTGAAATCACTTCGTTGAGCGTGCGCACCACCTGCTCCACGTCCGCCTCGCTCAGTTTGCCATGGAACGGCAATGCCAAGGTGCGGCCGCTGACGCTTTCGGTGATGGGGAAGTCGCCGGGCTGGTAGCCGAAGGGCTGCTGGATGTACGGCTGCAGGTGGATCGGCGGGAAGTAGTTGTTCGTGCCGATGCCCTCGGCCCGAAGGGCTTTGATGATGTCGTCGCGATCGGTCGGGCCGAACAGGTCATTCAGGCGGACGACGAAGACGAACCAGCTCATATGGTCGTCGTCGCTGATGGTCGGCAGGATTAGGTAGCGATTGTCGATCAGCCGGTCGATGTAGAAATGGGCCACCCGCCGGCGGTTTTCCAGGATTTCTTCCAGGCGATCGACCTGCACGCTGCCGATGGCGGCGTTAATTTCGCTCAATCGCCAGTTGTAGCCGAGGCGCTGGTGCGCCAACCACGCCATGCCCTCGCGGCCTTGATTGCGCAGGGCGCGGCAGGTGTCGGCGAAGCGGTCATCATCCGTGACGATCATGCCGCCTTCGCCGGTGGTGATCTGTTTGTTGGGATAGAAGCCGAAGACGCTAGCCCGGCCGAAGCTGCCGATCGGCCGGGCGCCAGCGAAGCCGCCGAAGCCTTCGCAGCTGTCTTCAATCAGGATCAGTTCGTTGCGCTGGGCGATCTGCTCGGTCTCGATCATGCCGCCGGGATGGCCGAAGGCTTCGACTGCGACGATGGCCTTCGTGCGCGGCGTGATGGCCGCCTCAATCTTCGCCGGGTCCATGTTCAGCGTCTGCATATCGATATCGACGAACACCGGCTTCGCCCCGACGTACAGAATGCAGTTGGCGCTGGCGACGAAACTGAACGGCGTGGTAATGACCTCATCGCCGGGCCCGATGCCGGCGGCGATCATCGCCGCATGCAGGCCGACCGTGCCGCTGCTGACGGCCACCGCATGCCGACGATGCGTGACGGCGGCCACCTTATTCTCAAATTCCACCACGCGCGGGCCGATGGAGAGCGTGCCGCTTTGCATGACGTCGATGACGGCATCGATTTCTTTCTGCGTGATATCGGGCTGCGAGAGCGGGATGTGCATGCGCGAATTGTTGTGCGTTCATGGCCGATTGTCGAGCTGGCGGGCGGCAATGCCGGTTCAGACGTTCATTTGACGGCCGCGCGGGGGCGGGGGTAGCGTGGCCGGCAGGAGACAACTGATATGCGAACGTTACTGCTGAGTGTAATCGTGGCGGGGCTAGCGGGATCGTTTATCGCACCGGTCACCCGGGCAGAAGACGCCCCGGCGTCACAACCGGTGGCCAAGGAGCCTGTGGCGTACGCCAAGCTGAAGGAAACCCTGCCCGACAAGTTCGCCGGCTTGGACCGCAAACATGCGGCCGGCAGCAAAACCGGCATGGCGGGTATGAAGATGAGCCAGGCCGAAGGCAACTACGGCGGCGAAGAGGCCGACGCGGGCAAATCCGGCAACATCAGCATCATCGATTACGGTGGCGTCCCCGGCATGTGGGAAGGCCTGGCCGCGTTTACGAAGATGGAATTGGATAACGATTCAGACACCGAATCCAGCAAAACCACCAAGTTCGCCGGCTACCCGGCCATGGAAAACTTCACCAAGGCCTCGAAGCACAGCCAAATCACCATCGCGGTCGCAAACCGCTTTCTGGTATCGGTGACGGCTGAAGGCATCCCGTTGGAAACCATCCGCGACGCCGTCGCCAAGCTGGATTTCAAGGCCATGGAAGCGGCCGCGAAGTAAATCGCCCTTTCGGCATCACTGCTCGAATATCCAATGGACGCCGCGGGCCGTACCGCGGCGTCCATTTTATTGAGATCGGGCTGGTCGGATTGCCGCCGGTGCGGGCTGAGCATCGACATTCAGGCCCGATGGCCTCACAATCGGCGGTGTGAAGGATCACACTCGAAAGCAGAAGCGGTCTCGCCAGGAATTTTGGCGCGCGTGCGGTTTTCTCTGGCCGTACCGCTTTGAAGTGGGCGTCGCGATCGCTGGCGCGTTCATCTCGGGCCTGATCTTCACCATCGGCCTGGGCGCGATGCTGCCGATCGTGACCGTCCTACTGGATAATCAGGAAGAGGGTCGCACCCGCACGCTGTCGCAGATGTATCACGAGCAGGCCGTGGCCGCAGTGGCCAAGGGCAAGCCGGCCGGCTTCTACGAAACCGCCGAGCGGCTGGCGCATTACCTGCCGGACAAGCCGGTGCACACGATCGCTCTGGTGTTCTTCCTGATCCTCGGCCTGGCGATGATCGGCAATGTCTTCCGGTTCCTGCACGAATACCTGTCGGACAAAAGCGCCATCAGTGCGATCAACGACATCCGCACCAAGCTCTACGATCACATTCTTCACCTGCCCCTGCCCTACTTCGGCCGCCATGGCACCAGCGACGTGACCAGCCGGCTGGTCCAGGACGCTATGGCGCTGCAGGACGGCTTTAAGACCGTGCTCGGCCCCGCGATCGCCGAGCCGATGAAGGCCGCCTTTGCGCTGACGCTGGCCGCGATCATCGATTGGCGGCTGACGATCTTCATCATCGTCTTCGCACCACTGATGGCGGCGGTGATTAAGAAGTTTGGCAAGAAGGTCCGCCGCGCCAGCCGCGCGACGCTTCAGGGCAGTTCCAACATGCTCGGGCAGATCGAAGGCACGCTGATCGGCATCCGCGTCGTCAAAAGCGCGACGGCTGAGCGGTTCGAGCGCCGCCACTACTCGCGCATCATGGATGAGTTGCACGTCGACCAGCTGAAGATGGCCCGCTATGAAGCGTTCAGCACGCCCACGCTGGAAACGCTGGGTATGATCGCGATCGGCATGGTGCTGATCATCGCGTCGTATGCCATTTTTGAGCAGCACTCGCTCAGCCGCTCGGGGTTCCTGGTGCTCTTGGCCAGCTTGGTGAGCATTGGCGAATCGTTACGACGCGTCAGCAAGCTGAATACGGTGCTGCAGAAGTCGAACGCCGCGGCCGCCCGTATTTTTGAACTGATCGACGAGCCGATCGAACGGCCGAAGCACCTTGAGGCCGGCGAGCCGCTCGTCCGCATGCGCGGACTGGAGCGGGCGATCACGTTCGAGAAGCTAAACTTCACCTACCCCGGCACCGATCATTTGGCCGTCGATAACGTGACGCTGACCGTGAAGAAGGGCCAAAGCACCGCGATTGTCGGAAGAAATGGTTCGGGGAAGACGACGCTGCTGTCGTTGCTGCCGCGATTCTTCGAGCCCGACAGTGGCAACATTTTGATTGATGGCGTGGACGTCCGCCGGCTGACGCTCAAGAGTCTGCGGCAGAACATCGCCATCGTGACGCAGGATGCCGTAGTGTTCCCTGGGACGATCGCCGAGAACATTGCATACGGGCACTCGAGCGGGCCGCTGCTGAAGACGTCGCCGAACTCGGCCCCCGCCATCGCTCTGCGAGCGGCCATCGAATCGGCCGCGAAGGAAGCATTCGCTCACGAGTTCATCGTTCAAAAGCCGAATGGCTACGACACGCGGCTAGACGGATTGGGTGCCCAGCTCTCCGGCGGGCAGAAGCAGCGACTGAACATCGCCAGAGCAATCCTGCGGAATGCGCCGATCCTGGTTTTGGACGAAGCCACCAGCCAAGTCGACGCCGAGAGCGAACATCTGATTCAAAACGCGATCGAACGGCTGATGAAGGAACGTACGACTTTCGTCATCGCGCATCGTTTCAGCACGATTAAGGCCGCCGATTCAATCGTTGTCATGGATGCCGGCCGCATCGTTGGCCAAGGGAAACATGATGAACTCATGGAAACCTGCCCGACGTATTCTGGCCTATATGAACGTCAACTGATGCCCGCCTGAGGCGGCGTCGGGCGCATGAAACAACGAAGGGCCGGGCTCCCGTACAATCTTGAGCGCCGGCCCTTCGTGCAACGTCCGTATTGGTCAGGCGACGAATGAATCGCCGCCCGACCGGTTTGGATTCGCATTTATTTATGTTTCGTATCGATCCCCAAGGCGCCGTACAGGCCGCAATGGCCGGTCGTGCCGCGAATGATCAGGGCAGCCCCGAGGCCCAGCATCAGCCAGCCGCTCGGGCGGCCGATCCGGGTTAGGCCTAGGGCACCCAAAGCCGAGCCGCCGAGCACGCTCAGGCGCTGTTCATCGGTACCAACATTCTGTGGCAGATGTTTGAGTTTGTCCCAAGTGGTTTGG
>JAQGHK010000492.1 GCA_028288875.1 Phycisphaerales bacterium
ACCGAGTGGCGCCGCTTCTTCGTCCCGTGGATGGCCTGGAACCACCTGCGCACCGCCGGCTCGATCGTCGCGACGGTGTTCTACCTCCTCGCGTTACGTCGAATTTAGCCGGCTCGAATCTAGCCGCGTCGAATCTGAACTTCGTCATTCTCTCACCGGAGTCTGCCATGAACGTCCCCGCCCGAAAGGTCATCGTCTTCGGCGCCTCGCAAGGCGTCGGCCGGCTGGTCGCCCAGCAAGCCTTCGCCGCCGGCCATTCGGTCACGGCCTTCGCCCCGCCGCCCCGTGCCATCGCCGGCCCCCGCAACGGCGAACGAATCAACGAACGAATCCACGATCGCCCCAACCTTCCGCAGCATCACCGGCGACGTCACCCACGCCGCCGCCGTGCGGGCCGCCGTGGAAGGGCACGATGTTGTCGTCTGCGCGATCGGCGCGCCGCCGCGGGATAAATCGAACCTCCGCACGGCCGCCACCGATCAGATCATCCGCGCCATGGAGGCCGCCCACGTCACCCGTCTGATCGCCGTCTCCACTCTCGGCGTCGGCGACAGCCGGGCGATGCTCCCGCCGCTGCTGAAGTACGTGATCGTCCCGCTGATTCTCCGCCGGGCCTTTGCGGATCATGAATCGCAGGAACAGCGCATCCGCCAGTCCACCCTCGCCTGGACCCTCGCCCGACCCGCCGCCCTCACCGACGCCCCCGGCACCGGCGATTACCACCACAGCTTCCCGAACACCCATCGCGGCCTGACCTTCAAAATCCCCCGCGCCGATGTCGCTGCGTGGATCGTGAAGCAGTTTGATGATCCGACTTCGGAGCACCAGGCGGTGAGGCTGTCCTGCTAACCCGGCTTCGTCAAAAACGGTGAGAACCACCGCGCGTGGCGATAGCGAAAGCGAGCGGCAGGCGAATGTTCGCGCCGTCGCCTCGCTTGCGCCATCGCCTCGCGCTACTGCCTCGCGCCAGCCACGACCCACCCTCAATCTCTCACCCCTGAAACGGAACCACAAACTCCCACCGCTGCACCGGCAATCTTTCTTTCCCCGGATTGTCCTCGACATATCGCACGCAAGTCTTCACCTGCTGCACCGATCGTTTCAGCACCACGTACGGCCGCTCCGACCACACCGGATGACCCGCCGGAACAAGCCCCGCCTCGCATAGCGCCGCCCGCGTCCCCGTCGCGATCGCGTTCCACATCACGTCTGATTTGTCCCGATGCGTCCGAATCACCGCGTGCACGTGATTCCGCAGAATCGCCAGCGCCCACAGCGTATACCCCCGCTCGCGAACCACTCGGCAAATCGCTTGCGCCATCGCCATGCGATGTGGGTCGCCAAACCACACCACCGGATGCAGCAACCGCGGCTCCGCGCGACGGTAAAACCCCCGCACCGCTGAGCGTGCCGGCTGCGCCGCTTTGCGTCCGTGATGGATCGCGCCCAGCTCCGACAACGGCCCACTCCGCACCGCATCCGACCCACTCCCACGCGGATCATTGGGCAACCAATGCCCATACCCCGTCCAGATCAGATGCGCTGCCCGCGGCGCCTGCGAAATGAAAATCGGTCGGCTCGGCACGCCCCAAACGATACCCACCCCGCAAGGCGAACCCGCAAGCGATGCTCCGTCCCCAACACCCCATCCCGCGTCGCTCGCGCCATCGCCTTGCACTTAACGCGACCTGACCTCGATATGACCCGCGCCGACGTTGAGGATTAAATCATGAAGCAGTTCGTCGGTCGCGCCAATTAGCAGCAAGCGGTGCGGCTACCCAACGGGTCTGGCGATGTCGCAGGTTCGGAAAACGGGCTGCGGTACTCCGCCGCCCGTTTCACCGTTACTAAACAGATCCCAAGCGGCGAAACCCACAATGTAGCAAGTGCATCCTCAACTGAGAGTGGCTAGGCAACGCGTTTCCATAAAGTCAGAAATCAATATTTTTTGCGCTTTTTCGGTAGAACTACGTTCGTATTGACTGCTAGAGGCACCGGCAGCTGAAACTGTTTGAGAGCATCTTGTATTAAAAACAGATCGTTTTGGACTTCTTTTCTCGTTGCATCGCCGCCGATCGCCACCGCTCGTTCCAACAAGCGATTTGCTTTTTCTAACGTTGCGTTTTTAGCCGCTAAATCAGTTAGTGATGTTGCACGCTTATATAACGCCCGACCATAGCAGCGATAATGCTTTACGGCCCCGGGCTCGTTGTCCAACGCCCGCTGAAATTCGAGTAGGGCGTCGTCGACCCTGCTGTCTCGCTCAAGCATGTGTGCTAGCTCGTGATGACCAGCCGAAAAATTGGGAAAATCACGAAATATGGATTCGATTTCCCCGATTCCCGCACGACGATCTCCTTTTTGTTCAAGAGCGCGCGCAAGTGCGAGGCCCACGTTTGGATTGTTTGGATAGCGAACTTTGTCTTGTCGAATCTTCTCGATTTGATCGTCGAGACTACCTTGCAAAGCACCGAGGTCGAATTTGAAATCGACTTTATTTCCGCTGGGATCGACCTTGCACGACAGAGGGACAGTCGTCACTGCAAGTACATATTCCATCGCATGAACTAGAGCTTTTCCCAAATCAGTGCGATCAAGCGGCACGTACTCATAATCACCTTGCAAGCCGCCGATTTCTTTTTCTACCCCGTTTTCGACAAAAAGCAGTAGACGCTTTCCTTCGGAAATCGCCATGGCCTTTTCTTCAATTACCCATGGTGACGTGGTAAAGGTGCCATCTGATTTTTGATCACGCCGGGTAAAGATCCCAATGAATATTTCAGCCTGCTGAAGTCGCTTTTTGACCTTCTCGGTGACACCGATTGGTTCAGGACGACGCCCGGTATCAGAGGACACGCCGAGGTGTTTCAAAAACTCCAAGATCAAATCCACTAAATCCCGGTCATCCGGCGAAAAGCTGTGGCCGACGAATGCGCTAACTTCTCGAACTGCGAATTTTATCTTGGTAAGAACATGCGGAACCATCTCGTGCCTCCAGCGAACGTTGGTGAGTTGAGATCCGCACCAAACTTAAGCGAATCATGAATACCTAAATCTGTAGGCGATGCTTAACCGACATGCAAACTTGGTGCTATTGGCCAACAACTCTCAATTGCGCAGGAGGATGGTGGGCGATGCCCACCCTACGGGTGCCGGCGGCGTGGAGGCTATTCCATGGCCCGGGCGTCGAGGCGGGTGAAATCGGGTGAGCGGACGGCGGGGCGGCCGCAGGAGCAGAGCCAAGCGGCGGCGTACACGTCGCGGCGGACCCATTTGCGGAACGACGACGCGGCGTACGCATGTGGGCACGTCGCCAACCCGTGTTTCACCGGGTTGTAATGAATGTAATCCAGGTGCAGATTCAGATCGTCCTGATCGCGAATCGTGTGTTCCCAGAACCGGCGTTGCCAGACATCGCTTTCCCGCCGACGTGCGCGAGACGCCGTAGGGTGGGCACTGCCCACCATCTTCGTCCCGGCGAGCGACCTCGTGAACAACGCTTTGAACCGGCCGACGCGGGAGGAGAAATCCGAATCGCCGTCGGGAAGTTCCCACAACAGGTGCAGGTGATCCGGCAACACGACCGCGGCCAGCACAGCGAACGGCCGCTCGCGTTTAGCAGTCTGCAGCGATGATCGCAGGCGGGCGATGTTGGTGCGGTTATCGAATAAGGGACGCCGTCCGAACGTGACGAGCGTCAGGAAGAAGATGCCGCCGGGCTGGAACGCACGGACGTAGGTCGGCATAGCGGGAATTTATTCGATAGCACGCACGGGGGCGAGCGGCGGCAGGAAGGTCGGCAATTGCGTAGGGTGGGCATTGCCCACCATTTTCGCGTCACCAAGGAAGATGGTGGGCAGTGCCCACCCTACGAAACTTTAGAACTGCGAACTGAGCCAGCTTTATCATAGCCGGCTCTGGTACCCGGCTAACGATTGCGTCGTCCGAGCAGCCCTGCCAGGGCCAGAATTGACAAGGCAGCGGGCTCTGGCGTGTAGACCAACTGCATGACCATCGCCGTGTTGTCTTGGGCGAACGTGGCGGTTGCCGAGTTGTAGGCTGCGTCGTAGCGGTACTGGAGGCCGGGCGTCTGGCGGGTGGCATCGAAGAAGAGCGTTCTATTGGCCTGGGTCATCGAGATCGATACCAGCAGGTCGCCACCACCGTATGCGTAAGGCGTGGTAAACGGGATCACGGATCCGAAGGCGTTCGGCCCATTCCCATACGGCAGATCACCCGCAGGAATCGTGAGCGGGCCGGATCGGGTCAGCGTGGTGTCCGCGCCATAGTTGGACGCGAAGGTGTTGGAGAGCGTCGAATTGGCTGACGTGCCGAGGCGGACATCGAAGTTCGGTACGGTGAACGCGGCGTTTGGTAGGCCGCCGTTCTGCATGCGAACCTGCATTCCGCTGATCTGCGCGCCTGCCGGCAGGGCTCCCAAGGTGCTCGTATTGAAAAGGAACTGCAACGTCGCTGCAGGGCCAATGCCGATGTTGACGTCGCCCGGAGCGCTGGCCAGTGCTGCCGGGATGACCACGGCAGCGCCGAAACTCTTTGCGCAGGCTAAGGCGAGGGCATAGGCGACCGGCGCGATTGAACGAAGCATGCTTTCCCTGACGTGAAAAGAACCGCGTTCAACCTACCCGCGCCTTGAAACGTGGTCAACGTGACTTTCTGCAAAGTGTAGGGGCGAGATATCTCTCGCCCGCGGGGGGCCGATTGGCGGCTGGCGGGCGACATGTATGTCGCCCCTACGAAGACGCGCTGCCTTTGCGGTAGGTCGTGGGCGAGTCATATGGCCATTCCTCCGGCCTCGGCACTTCGTGGCCGTAGAGGAGGCCACAGGTGAGGTGGGTGACGAAGGCGTTCCAGCCTTTGTAGCTGCGTTCGTCGATGTGGGTGAGGCCGTGGCAGTCTTCGCAGGCGAAGGTGGGGAGCGGG
>JAQGHK010000522.1 GCA_028288875.1 Phycisphaerales bacterium
CATAAATGCATAACCGACGTGACCGCTTGCCATCCTCCGGCTAAATTGCACGCGTGACCGACAGCGACAACACCCCCGCCTCGACCGACGACGTTGAAGAAACCCCCGATGGCCAGGTCGCCACCGAGGTGGCTGAGGTGCCGGCCGAGGAAAAGGCAGAAATGCCGATCGATGTCGACATGTCGTCACTCGAAGCGCTCCTGTTCTCCACGCACCATCCGCTGACGGCCGCCCGGCTGGCCGAATTGCTGGAAGTGAAGTCGGTCAAGCCGGTCCACCACAGCGTTCGCGAACTGAACAAGCTTTACGAAGAACAAGGCCGGGCCTTTCGCGTGGAACAGGTGGCCGGCGGGTACCAGATGCTGACGCTGCCGGTGTTTGCCGACGTCATCAAAAAGCACCAGCAGAAAGAGGCCGATGCCAAGCTGGGCAAGGCCGCCATCGAGACGCTGGCCATCATCGCTTACAAACAGCCGATTCTCCGCGTGAACGTCGAAGCCATCCGCGGCGTCGCCTGCGGCGAGACCATCCGCGGCCTGATGGAAAAGCATCTGGTAAAGATCGCCGGCCGGGCCGAAGAACCGGGTCGGCCGATTCTTTACGGAACGACTAAACGGTTCCTGGAAGTGTTCGGTTTGAATTCGCTCAAGGATCTGCCCGAGCAGGAAGACGCGCTGGCCGTGAAGGCCAAGCAGGTACGCGAGGCGAAAGCGCAAGCGAAAAACGAAACCCTCACGGAATCTGAAACCGCGATCGCCGAGAATGACGCCGAAGCGTCGCTTGCGCCATCGCCTTCCACGGAAACATTGCCGCCGGAATCAACTTCAAACGCACCAACAGACCCAGAAGCCCCCACTCCGGAAGCCCCCGACTCCTCGGAGCCCTCGGCGTGACCGCGCCATTCGTCTTTGACGCCCATCTCGACCTGGCGATGAACGCCTGCCGCGGCCGCGACCCGCTGCAACCGGCGGCCGATCAGCCGATCGTCGAAAACGAAATCGCCACCGTCGGCCTGCCCGATCTCCGCGCCGGCCGAGTCAAACACCTCTGCGCCGCGATCTTCTGCGAGCCCAGCTTCAACGGCAGCGTCGGCTATGCCGATGCCGATCAGGCCTACGCGATGGCCCGCACGCAGCTGGCCGTTTACCAGCAATGGCACGCGGCCGGCGAATTCCAGATCAACGGCCTGCGCGGCGACTCGACCGCGATCGATGCCCTGCTGCTCATGGAAGGCGCGGACGCGGTCCGCAATGCGGACGACCTCGCCTTCTTCGCTGCCGCCGGCCTGCGGCTGATCGGCCTCAGCTGGCTCGCCACGCGATACGCCGGCGGCACCGGCCAGCCCGGCCCGCTGACCGCGGACGGCGTCGCCCTCGTCGCCGAGATCGACAAGCTGGACCTGATCCACGATGCCTCGCACCTGGCCGAGCAATCCTTCTGGCAGCTCAGCGAGATCGCCGCCCGGCCGATCATCGCGACACACAGTAATTGCCGCTCGATCGTCGGCGACGACCCGCGCGAGCGTCATCTGACCGACGCCATGATCCGCCGCATTATCGACGGCGGCGGGATGATCGGGATCAACTTCTACGACAAGTTCCTCCTACCCGCCGATGAATTCGGCAAACGGAGGGCGACGCTGACCGACGTCGTAGGTCACATTCGCCATATTTGCGATATTGCCGGCGACGCCAAACACGTCGGCCTCGGCACCGACATGGACGGCGGGCTGGGCCGGCAGCACATCCCCGAAGATATCGCCACTAGCGCAGACCTGCCGAAGCTTTACGACGCCCTGCTGGCCGCCGGCTTCGACGACACCGCCGCCCGCGGCGTTCTCGGCGAAAACTGGGCAAACTTCTTCGACCGCGCTCTGGTCCCCTCTCCCGTTGTACCCAACGGGGAGGTGCCGCAGGCACGCGGGTTAGGGCGAGCGTAAGAAACAACGTCATGCTCGAAAGAGTCGCTCTGGTTTCTTTGAGAAGACGACAACGCAAGCCGCAATGTAAGTACAACCAACTCGACGCGCTCCCTCACCCTAACCCGCGTGCCTGCGGCATCTCCCGTGAGTACAAGGGAGAGGGGATAAGACGGCCATGTCCGGCAGTTAGCGTCCTACACTTTCGCGATGAAACTCGTTGTCACCGCCGATCTGCATTTCAACCACCGTAGCGGCCGCGCCGCGGCGGACGCGGCCGTCGAAGAAATCAATCGCACGCCCGGCGACGTACTGCTGATCGTCGGCGATACGGCGGCGGGCGATGGCGACATGCTGGAGCGCAGTCTCGCCGGCATCATCTTCTCGGGTCCGAAGCTATTTCTCGCCGGCAATCATGAGCTGTGGACGGCCAGCGGCGACAGCTATGCGCTGTTTACCGAAGAAATGCCCCGCCGCGTCCGCTCGGCCGGCTGGCAATGGCTGGAGACCGATCCGTTTGAGGCTGACGGCGTGGCGATCGTCGGCAGCATCGGTTGGTACGACTACGCCTTCGCCCCGCCCGACCTTGGCATTCCGCGGCGGTTTTACGAGGCGAAAATTTCTCCGGGCGCGGCCGGGCGGCTGAGCGAACATGCGGCGTTGCTCGGCGACGACGTGCCCGCCTCGGCCCGCGATATCGTCGTCCGATGGAACGACGGCCGGCATATTTCGCTCGGCCGTTCGGACGAATCATTCCTCGATGAGTGCCTGTCGAATCTCAGGCGGTCGCTTACCATTGTGACGGCCAGCAAAGTATTGGCGGCTGTGCATCACGTGCCGTTCGCGGAGCTCATGCCGCCCCGCCGTGCACCGACGTTTGATTTCGTTCGGGCGTTCTTCGGCAGTCCGCGGCTCGGTGAACAGCTGGCCGGCGACCTGCGCGTTTCGCACGTGCTTTGCGGGCACACGCATTCGACCGCCGATGTCCACATCGGTTCGCTCCGGGCCGTGAATATTGGATCGACCTACACGGCAAAGCGGGTTCTGACGATCACGCTGTAAACGGCCCGAGTCAGGCGGCCATCTGCAGGCGGCGCGAAAAACGTCGGCTCAGGAACCAGCCCGCCACAGCGCCGCCAAGATGCGCCGCATGGCCGCCGGCATTCTGCCATTGCCAGGCGACCGCGACCACGCTCAGCAGAATCATGATCAGAACGAAATTCTTCAACTTCATGTCGATCGGCGGGAGCGCGAGCATGACCATTTCATTCGGGGCAATCCGCGCGGCGGCGACCAGCACGCCGTAAATACTCGCCGACGCGCCCACAAGTGGGGTGTAATAGTTCAGCTGCGCTAGATTGAGTTGCGAAAGTAGAATGTGCATCGCCGGCCCGGCGCAGCCGCACGCGAGATAGAATGCCAGGTAGTGCCAACGCCCCATCCGCGACTCGACCAGCGGGCCGACCATCAGCAGGCCGAACATGTTCAGCACGATGTGTTCCAGCCCGGCATGGCAAAACTGATAAGTGAGAAATCGCCAGAACTGGTGCTGAACAATGGCGAAATAGACCGAGAAATGCCCGTAATATGCCAACACCGGCTGAACGGCCGTGACCTGCGTTGGCTGCCCGTCGATCGTGATGACTAGTGCCCGTCCGGAGCGGATGACCAGCCAATCCAGAACAAAGATGGCCACATTGATGACGATCAACCAGCGCGTGACGGTTCGCCACGGACTGCTGGGCGGGGTCAGATCGAACGGATCGTCAACGGGCGTTTCGGTCATTCAGTGTCCTGCGTGTAAGACGGCGAGATGCTCGCCGTCTTACACGGAAGGTTTTCGGCTCTTAATACTGGGGGCCGCCGGGATTCACGTCGGTATTCCAAAGCAGCACGCCGCCGGCCATGCTCTTCACATTCTTGAAGCCCTGCTGTTTTAGAACCTGCGCGAACTGCAGGCTTCGGCCACCGCTTCGGCAGTAGACGACGACTTCTTCGTTCTCCTTGCCACGCAGCTCGCCGATGCGGGCACCCAACTGTTGGAGCGGAATGAGCGTGCCGCCTTCGATCTTGGTGATGCCGGCCTCGTTCGGAAGGCGGCAGTCAATGAAGACGAAATCCTCTTTCTTATCGAGCTTTTTCTTAAGATCGCGCGGCGTGATTTCCCAATCCGGATCGAAGTTGTATTCCGGCGGCAGGCCGCGTTCATCCAGCTTCGGCTTGTTGTCGGCCGCACCATGCAGCGTCCGCTTCACTTCCGCCTTGGTTTCGGCGAGCGATTTCGGGTCCAGCGCGGGCACGCCGCAGAATTGTTCGTAGTCGACGGGCTCGGTGATGGTCGGGTTGTCGCCGCAGACCGGGCAGGTCTTGTCGTGGCGGATCTTGAAGGTTCGGAACTCCATGTCCGACGCGTTGAACGTCGTCAGCCGACCGATCAGCGGCTTGCCGTGGCCGAGGATGAGCTTGATCACCTCGTTGGCCTGCAGCGTGCCGATGATGCCCGGCAGCACGCCTAGGACGCCGCCTTCGGCGCAGCTCGGCACTGAACCGGGGTCCGGCGGCTCAGGATACAGGCATCGGTAGCACGGGCCCTTCTCGCCATTGTCTGGGTTGGTGCGGTGCGGATCGAAGACGGTGATCATGCCTTCGAAGCGGAAGATGCTGCCGTAGACGTTGGCCTTCTTCAGCAGCACGCAAGCATCGTTCACGCAGTAGCGGGTCGGGAAGTTATCCGTGCCGTCGATGATGATGTCATAGCGGGCGACCAAGTCGAGCACGTTGGACGCATTGATGATCGTCTCGTGCTCGACGATGTTCACATCGGGGTTCAGCGCCTTCAGCCGACGGCCGGCGGCCTTCACCTTGGGCTCGCCGACGCTGGCGGTATCGAACAGGATCTGCCGCTGCAGGTTCGACGGGCTGACCACGTCGATATCGACAAGGCCGATCGTGCCCACGCCGGCTGCTGCAAGGTAGAGCGCGATCGGGCAACCCAAGCCGCCCGCACCGATACACAGCACGCGGGCGTTCAGCAGCTTCTTCTGCCCTTCCATGCCGACTTCCGGCAGGATCAGGTGCCGGCGATAGCGGTTGATCTGGTCGGCGTTCAGTTGCGTGATATGACGGATATCGGGAGCGTGTTCCATGGCGGCCTATGCTGCGAAACGTCGAGTCGTCTGTTCCAAAAACGCAGTAGACGCGGCAAGCCGACTCGGGGCAAGCGCGGCCACGTTCAATGGGAAAATCAGACGGTGCAGCCGCGGAAGAAACAAGTGGGAAAGCTGCGGTAAGGCAGGGTTCCACGCTTTAGCACGTTTGCCTCGATCTCACCTCTAAAGGTGCTGTCGAAGCGGGCCGCAAGCTGCAGGTCAAATCGCCCAGTGACGGAAGAAATATAGGCGGCGATTCGGCGAGCGTCAACTGGCGTGAACATCGTCCCGACCCAATCGTTCCTAGCAAGGCGAAGGCGCAAGCGACCCTCGAGCGTCGCTTGCGCCTTCGCCTTCTGAAAAAACGTCGCCCCTTAGGTCGCCGGCGCACCCGCCAGCTGCAACCGCAGGACGAACAGCGACGCATCCAACTGCAGATCCGCGTCGAGGACGGCAGTCACCGTCTTCTTCTGCTCTTCCGGCGACGCGGGCTTATCCCGCAGCACGTCTAGGTCGCTGCGGGCGTCCATCAGCTTGCGCGTCTGATCCGGCGTCAGCTCGACCTTCAAATCAGGATCGACGCCCCACTCGGTGCTGTTCTCTTCACGATGGATGCACTTGCCGTTCGGCAGGTAGTAGTGGCTGGTCGTGAGTTTGAGATAGGCCCGCTGCTTTTCGAGCGGAAACAGCATTTGGACGCTGCCTTTGCCGAACGAACGCTCACCGACGATCGTGGCCCGCTTCAGATCACGTAAGGCGCCGCTGACGATCTCGCTGGCGCTGGCGCTGTACTGGTTCACCATCACGACCATCGGCAACTGGAAGTCGTCATCCGTGGCGTGGGCATCGATCCGGCTTTCCGGGGCCAAATCTCGCATCGATTGCGTACTGACAATTTTGCCGCCTTCCAGGAACTGGTCGGAGATTTCTGTAGCCGCCGTCAGCAGGCCGCCGGGGTTACCCCGAAGGTCAAGGATCAAGGCCTTAGCGCCTTCGCGGCGGATTTCCTTCACCGCATCGGCCAAGTCGTT
>JAQGHK010000523.1 GCA_028288875.1 Phycisphaerales bacterium
TATCCCACCGATGCGCCGCGGCCGATTTGCTCCACTGCAGAGTGCGGGCGAAAGATGTCGTCTTGCCGTCGGTGCTCGTGACGGAAGCATTGAGATCGGCGATCGTGGTCGGGTCGTTCGCGTCCAGTGCAATGTCGAGCGTCTTCTCTTCGCCGCCGTCGAGCGAGAGCGTCTGCTCCTGCTTCACCGTGGGCATGTTGTTTCGCGTGAGATTCAATAGGGCTTTGACCTGTATCGGCGAAGCATCAGGGTTTCGCACGCTCAGATGTAATGCGGCTCCGCCTTGCGGCCGGGTTGGGTCGCCGTCGACGATCTGCCGCACGACCGGGCCGCCGTGCGTGAAGCGAAGCGTCGGGCCGCTCCAGCGATATTTGCCGCCGGCAAATGAAGAGTCGGCCCACGGGCGACGCCAGTTGCGGCAGAGATTAAGCAGCCAGGTGCCGTCGGTCGTTTTACGGCCCGGGCCGGCGTGACTCATGCTGGCGATCGGGATCGCGCATTCAAAATTCCAGTAGCCGCCGGCCTGCGAGGAGGCGCGCGGCCACGCGCCGTTCCAGTTGATGTCTTCGGTGGCTTTGCCCCGGATCTGCGTGGCGAAGCCGGCGTGGCCGCCGGGGTTGGCGATCATCTGGTACTCCACGCGCGCCGTCACTTCCGGCTGTGGATCGATCCAGACCTCCACCGAGTCGTCATAAACGACCTTCAGCCCGTCATGATCCACCACATTCAGCAGCGGCCCGTCGTCGGGCAACTTGGATTGGATCGCCACGTACAGCGTGTCAGCCGTCGCGCCGATGTACGTGTGGATGGACCGCCATTCCAGCTTGCGCTCGCCTGTGGTGAAGCCGTCGAGGCGCGCGGCTCCGGCCCACTCGGCGGGATCGATCTTACCGTCCACCGTTGGCGCGCCCGACATCAGCGGCACGTCGAGCGTGTCGGCCGGCGCCGAAAGACTGACGCCCAAAACGCATGCGGCCGCTACTGCGAGAAATCGAGTCATGAGGCTATCTCCTGATCGCACTAAGCCAGGCGTTTAGTTTTCGCCGCGGGCTTGCTGCTGGTGAGCGGGTAGTAGTTGACGGATACGGAAAGCACCGTGCCGGCAGGGACCGAGGAGCCGGTGCTAATGTGCAGTGTTTTGTCCGGGGCCGTGGGCGCATCGAACGGGTAATCGGTGCCGAACGCCTGCTGGAAGTTGGAGACCTTGCCCGCCGCCAAAGTCCCGATCAACTGAAATCCGGCGCCATTGCTGCTGAGGACGAAAATGGTGTTTACTCCCGTCAGGCTCGACAGGGTGAACGACACCGATTCCACCACGCCCGAGCAGAGCGAAACCTGGTGATCCGTCCAGTTGGCGGAGATCGGCACGGTGAACGTGCGGTTCTGCATCTTGGATGCGTCGTAGGTTTTTCCGCCGGTCGTCAGTTTGGCGATCGCCGCGAGTGGCGCGGACTTGACCGCGCCGCTGACGGACACGCTGCCGAAGCGGTAGCTTGCGGGCTGCGCGCCGCTTTGCACCAGGTTCACCGATCCGGCGTTGTTGATCGTGACGTTGTCGGCGAAGACGTCGTAGCTGTTGCCGGTGATATGAAACACGTCCTGATTTGAAACGGCCGCGTTGCCCCAGTTCACAGTCAGGCCGCTGACGGTGACATTGCGGGACCAGCTTTCCAGGAACACGATCGCGGCGTCGGCGCTCGTGGTCGCAGTGTTGTTGTACAGGTTCAGGCCGTCCATCTGCCACGACGTGACCATTCGCCCACTGGATGAGGCCAGTTTATTCAGCGTGCCGTGGCAGTCGGACACGGTGACGTTCTGCGAATCCACGATATTGGCCATGATCGTGAACTGGCCGCTGAGGTTGCTGATCGTGACGTTGCGCGTGCGCTCCAGCCACAGATTAGCGTCGGGCTTCGTGCCGGCGACGTAGTTGAACGCCACATTGCGGAAGGAGACGTTCTGCGCGACGTCGGTGATGCGTTGGATACTGTTGGAGCGAGCGCCTTGGGAGATGTCGTACGGCACGGCGATGTTCACTGTGACCGTCGAGCCGGTGTTGGCGACGATTTGGCAGACCTCGCCCCAGTTGGGCTGCGTGCCGTCGTTGACGTCCGTCCCCAGTTGCAGGAACACGGTGTCGCCCGGCAGTAGCACGTCGGTCGATACGGGCACGTTGAACGTCGTTTGCCCGGCCTTGACGGTTTGCTTCCAGGTGTAGGCCGTAGCGGCCAGCGGGCTGGCGTAGTAGACGGTTTCGTTCTGCGGGTAGGCCGAAGTGTTCAGCAGTAGGGTGGCGTTGTTGCCCTCGACGCTGAGCGGCCGGCCCATGGTCAGGCCGGTGTTGAGCTTGTAGGTCTTGCCGGCGTCCAGCACCAGCGTCGCGCCGTCCGGCGCGGCGTTGATGGCGGCTTGGATGGCAGTGGCGTCATTGGTCGAGCCGTCGCCGACCGCGCTGTAGTCGCGCACGTAGACATTCGTCGGGATCACGCCCGACAGCACGACATCAGGAATCGGCTGCTTCGACACGCCCGGCCCCTGGTAGCTCACGCTCAGTTGCTGCGCGCCGCCGGACTGAAAGTGCTGGACCGTCAGCGTATGCGTCCCGGCCGAGAGCGACAGGCTGCCGCTGGCTGCGATGTACGAATGGACGCCGTCGTTGTTGACCACGCGTTGGCCGTCGATCAGCAGCGCACTGCCGTCGTCTGAGGCGGCATAGAAGGTATACGTGCCCGCCAGAGCGAGGGTGATGGCTCCGTTCCAGATGAACGCGTAGTTCGTATCGCGCTTGCGGATCGACAAATCAAAGTTGTGCGTCAGGCCGGTCTTGACGGGCGTCAAGGTGGCAAAGTTCGGCAGGGCCGTCCATGTTCCCTCGTAGTAGCCGAAGTCGGTGCCTGTGGTGCTCAGCGGCGTCTTGGGCGCTTCGGCGGTCTGGCCGAAGCGGTTCTGCAGTGCGAGGAAATCATTGAAATCGATGACGCCATTCGTGTCCGAGTCCAGACCCGGAACGAACCCGGGTGAGGCCGACGTCGCTCCGAACGCGTTCTGCAGCGAGAGAAAATCGTTAAAATCCACGGTCGAATTGCCGTTAGTCTCGCCATAGAGGCGGTAGAACGAATAGCTGCGATCGACCCCGCCCATTGTGATCGAAGGGCTGGTCAGGTTGTGAACGCCGGTCGGGTGAATGACGACGGCATACGTGCCGTCGTTCAGCGAACCGGCCGTGGTGTTGTTGGTCGGGGTCAGAACGTACGT
>JAQGHK010000499.1 GCA_028288875.1 Phycisphaerales bacterium
AATGCCGATGACGACGAGCAGTTCGACCAAGGTGAACCCGCCGCGGCGGGCACTAGGGACGTTGGGTTTCGGGTACGAGGCCATGTTCATTTCCTCCACAAGCGTTCGGATGTGCTTCGGCCGCCTCTTCGCCACGTCAGGCGGCCCTCTATCAGCAATCGCCGGTCTGACCGGAACTTATCATTTTCTTAAAAAATTGTGCCCGATCGCCAGTGCATCGGCGGCGGCGCACCATTTCCGCCCTTCCCGACCTCAGCGTCGGACTAACGGGCTGGCGGTGCCGGCCCAGCGCATGCTCAGGCCGACCGGGCTGGTCGTTGCACCGCGGTTGGCGGCGTTCCGTACGACAAAATCCACCTCATTCGCGCCGCTCTTCCAGGTCAGCTTGGACAGGTCCAGATCGTAAGCACTGAAATTGCCTTGCTTTCGGCTGTTCTGGATCGGTAGCCGCGAGCCGTTGGTGCGGATTTCAAGGATCTCGTCGTCAACGACTGCCTTGGCCGTGAGTTGCACCGTGGCGGGGTCGAAATCGGTCAGGTCGATGGTCGTCCGGAAGACGAACTGGCCGTCCGGCACCTCCGGCGAATCCGCTCCGACAGAAACCCATGTCAGCCCGGGGTACTGCTTTTCGTACCACTTCAGCGGCTTGCCGAGGGTCACAGCCGCCGTGGGCGTGAAGGCCGGGTCGTTCGGGACGGAGACGATCTGCCATAGCGGGTCGGGCTCGCCAGGCTTCACGCCCCGGCCGGTGTCGGGCAGGGTCAGCGGCAGGCGAATCTGGCTGACGTCGCGGTTGTACTGGGCGGGCGTGAAGGCGATCGGCTCTGGCTTGCCAGCCGAGTTATTAGCGTCGTGACGAACGGCCTGGCCGGCGGTGAGCTGGATCGGAATGGCGATCGGTTCTTTGCCGGCATTAGTGGCTACGGCTTCGACTTTGCCGTCAAACACGGCCGTCTCGGCGGCGGAATCGCCGTCGGTGGTGCGGACGCCGAAATTCGTCCCTTGGTCGACCACGGCCAAGCCTGGTGCCTGTACGCGAAACCCGACGGCCGGCGGCGGCACGTGGGCGGCGATCGAGCCGGTATCCAGCACCAGCGCGTTGCGCCCCACGACGCGGAATTTCGCGGGCGCGGTGATGACGACGGTCGCGCCGCTATCGAAGGTCAGCTCGGCCGCGCCGCGCGTCAGATCCATCGTCCGCCCCGGCGAAAGTGGGCCACCCGGGTCGGCGGCTTGGCCGTCGAACACCGCGCCGGCGAGGGCGCTGATGATCGCATCCGGCCGGGCGGGCTGGGTCGGGGCGACCGGCGGAACCACGATGGTCGGCGGTGTAACGGTGACGGGTTGCGTGGCCGGCGGCGCAATGGCGACCGGATGCGGCACCGGACGAAGCAGCCAGACCGACAGGCCCGCCATCCCCAGCGCGATAGCTGCGGCGGCTGCAGCCAAAGCGCGCGGCCAGCGCGACGGACGCTCCGGCACGTAGATCATTTCAGGCGGCGCGTCCGGCGGAATCGCGTCCAGAAGGGGATCTTGGAATTCCGAGCGGCGGCTGTCCGCCTCACGCAATGCCGGCAGGATCATCGTCTCATTCAGGCCGCTCTCAACGGTCCCTTCCGTCAGTTCGAGCTGCTCAAGCCCCACTTCATCAGCGACCTGGCTATGGCGATTGTGCAACTGCAGGCCGTACCAGAGGTGGACCATGCGAATGCAGAGCCTCGCGACCGGCGGGCTTGCGACGGCCAACTGCTCTAGGCGCTGCCGCTCGGCGGGCGTGGCTTGGCCGTCGAGGACGGCGTCGAGCAGTTTCCAGGCCTCCTCGCCGTCGGGAATGCGGGCAATGAGCGCGTCGTCCGGGCCGAGGCGGGATTTAGGATTATCGCCGGGCATGTCTGGCCTTGGCTTGAACATTGTCGGTCACGCAGTCGTACAGTGCGCGACGCACGCGACTGAGGGTGTTGTAAATGGCCTCGCGCGAGCGATTGAACTTGTCGGCCATGCGTTCCATGCTGGTCTGTTCGTCATATCGGGCCCGAAGCATCTCCCGGTGCTCCGGCCGCAGGTTGGCGATGCACTCGGCCAGGGCGCGCTCGCGGTCGCCAAGCTCATTGACCAGATCGCCGCGGATGGCTTCATTGAGGATGGCGTCTTGGTATGCATCGCCGAATTGCAGCTTTTCACGCGTCTGCTTCCGCCGGTGCTGCTGAACCTTGAGATAAAGCACCCGGCCGGCCCAGGCCATGAAATTGGTGCCGAGCTGGAATTCATCGAACTTCGCCCAGAGGGTGAGGTTGGCCTGCTGCAGCACGTCTTCGACGTCCGCATGGTTGGCGAGCAACGTCATGGCGAATGCGCGTAGCCGCACCTCGTAGGTGGTGAAAAGGCGCACGAATTCCGTGACCCGCTCGTCGTCAGGCTGACTCACTTCATCCAGCAATCGCAGAGATGGCGATTTTCTATCGGTGTCGCTCATTAAATTCCCCTTCCATTCCGCCGCAGGGACCGCGTCAGTAGTGTGACGCGAATTGAGTGATCGGCAAGACGGGCAGCGACCGGCGTTAAAATGGGCTTTGCCTTGATAGGAATCGCCGCCCGGTGCGATAGCTTGGGGCAGTTGGAGGACGTTGGATGCAGTTACGGAACGGTGCGGTGATTTTCGCGGTCGCGATCGCGGCTTTGCCGGCCCTCGCACGCGCGCAGGACATCGAGCGGCTGGCCCGGAACATTTACGACGGGGCGATCACCCCAAGCCCTTCCGCCGAAGCGATCCAGGCAATTCTGACAGACGTGCAGGCCGACGGTAGCTATCGGAGCATTGATTACGCCAGCACCTCCCGCGCCAGTTGGAAGCCGCAAGGGCACCTTTCCCGCCTGAATGACCTGGCGAACGCCTGGTGCGATCCGAAGAGCCCCGGCTACCACGCCCCCGCGGTGAAAGACGCGATTCTCAAAGGCTATGACCTTTGGGTACAGAACGATTACCAATCGTCGAACTGGTTTTACAATGTGATCGGCGTGCCAGAGCGGCTGGGATCACTGATGCTGAAAATGCAGCAGAACGGCTTTCTGCCGACGCAGAGTTTCAGCCAGGCGATCCGCATTCTTCATCGGTCGGCTAAAGGGCAAGGCGGCGCGAGCACAGGCGCGAATTTGGCGTCACAGGCGGCGTGCACGATCCACGAAGGGATTCTGCGATATCGCGCTCCAGGCGCTTCCGCCAGCGAAAAAACGGCCGCCTCGGCGCTGATTCAGAAATCGTACGATTACCTCGGCAGTACCCTCGCCCCGGCGCTGAACTTGGAGGACGACGGTATTCGCGTCGATCAAAGCTACCAGAGCCATGAGCAATCGCTTTATGATGCTGGCTACGGCGCATCACTTCTCGGCAATACCGCCCGCGCGGCCGCCTGGGGTGCGGGAACGGGCTATGGACTTTCGGTCGCCAATGTTCGACACATGGTCGACTACCTGCTGGATGGCGGCCCGCAGTGGATGGTGCGCGGGCTCACCTACGATCCGCTGGCCGGCGGGCGATACTGGTCGCGCCCTACTCAGGTGAATACCGCCGCGTCGCTCCGGGGGCCGATCGATATTGCGATCAGCCTGTGCGGCGACTACCGCCGAAGCGAACTCGTCACGCTCCGCAACCGCCTGGCCGATGCGGTCGCCGGCAAAACTGCGTCGCCCACGCTCGGGCCGACCGGCAACCGGGCGTACTGGATCAGCGATTACATGGTCCACCAGCGGCCGGGCTTCATGATCTCAGTGAACGGCGCCTCAAAGCGGACGAACACGCCCGAAAGCATTAACGGCGAAAACCTGAAGGCCGGTTACGGGACGGCCGGCGTGAACCTGATCTTCCGTAGCGGCCACGAGTATGACGGCATCTATTCTGCCTGGGACTGGTACCGACTGCCCGGCACCACCAGCGAGCGCTCGGCCGACGGTACCGGCGGCAATTACAGCATTCTGCCCGATCACCACTTCGGGAAGACCGATGCCGTCGGCGGAGCGTCCGATGGCAACACCGGCGCGTTCGCTTATCAGATGAGCGAATACGGCATTACCGCCAACAAGGCCTATTTCTTCTTCGATCGCGGAATGGTGGCATTGGGCAATTCGATCAAGCAGAGCGCCGCCAGCGCGCCCGGCGGCGTCGGCACCAATCTCAACCAAACCCTGCTGCACGGCGGAGCCGTGTACAGCGACGCGGACGGAAAAACCGCCACACTCGAAAGCGGGAAAATCGTTCGCCCGAAGGGGCTGCGCTGGGTCAACCACGACTCGGTCGCTTACCTGTTCTTCACGCCGACCCAAAGCGCGACGCTGCGAGCCGTGCGGCAGACTGGCTCATGGCAGTCGATCAACAATTCCGGCTCGCGCGAAACCATCGCGACGGACGTGTTCAGCCTCGACTTGGATCATGGTCCGCACCCTACCGGTGGTGCTTACGCCTATGCCGTCGTGCCGAATGTCGCCTCGACCGCTACCGAGGCGTTGGAGAAGTCCAACCCGTTCACCGTGCTACGCAACGACGCCACCGTTCAGGCGGTTAAGTCGGGGAACCGCACCGAGGCGATCTACTACGGCAACGGCTCGATCGCTGTGGCCGAGGGTGTCGAGTTATCGAAAATCGGGCGTGCCTCGACAGTGAGCATCCTCTGGTCGAAGGTCGATCAGACGGCCACGATGTCCGTGGCCAATATTGACCGGCGCGGCGGGCCGCTGACGTTTACCGTGTCGCAGCATCTGCGAGGCGACGGCGCAACCTATGACCCCGCCACTGGCCTGACGACCGTCACCATTCAGCCGCCTACGGGCGACCGGGCGGGTTCGACAGTCACCTTGAAGTTGGACGCCGTTCCCGGGCCGCAGCAATGAACTGCCGCCCATTGAACTTTTGGCTCATCGTCGTCACGACCTGCTTTTTTCCATGCCTTCGGGCACGGGCTGCGGAGCCGTCCACGGCGGCTTCGCACTACCCGCCATCTGATGTCTTTCGCCTGCGCGTGAACCGAATGCCGGTGGCGGTCGTTCGGTTCTCGAATGACTACGACTACGCCCTCGTCCCCGCTGCCGCAGACCAAAGCACGGTCGAAATCGAACGCGCCGACGGCAAGCCAATCGGCCGGGTGAGTGTAAGCCCGAAGAAGCTGAACCTTGTCACACGGACCGTTGGCCCTCGGGTGA
>JAQGHK010000592.1 GCA_028288875.1 Phycisphaerales bacterium
ATCTCCGCCGTGTTGCCCCCGATGGAGGATGTGGTCTGGCTGGCATAAGCGGCCAGGTAGGCATAGCCCCAGTCGATGCGCACGCCGTCGCCGGCGGGATTGAAGATCGTCTGGGTCGGCGTGCCGACGCGCAGTGTGGTGAGGCCGTTCGTCGAGCCGCGCTGCCAGACCACCTGCTGGTCCTGCGTGTTGACGGCCAACTGCGAACTGACGCTGTCGTACACCTGTACCGAGTGGTTCAGACCGTCGACCGAGCGCACGTCCCAATTGATGTAGCTGAGCGGCAGCGACAGCGCGGTGAGATCGGTCCCCAGCGCCGGCTGCATGAAGGTCATCGTGACGTGGATATGCCCGTTGTCGAAATCGTAAATGCTGCGCGTCGGCAATACCTGAACGCCGGTCTGCGGGAAGGCGGCCAGCGTGGAGGGGTCGGTCCCCATCAGCCGGTAGGACGTGCCGTCAATGCGGATGAGGCTGACGAGCGCGTTCGCCGCGCCGGTCCAGTGGGTGGTGGTGACGTCCGTCAGCTTGCTGCCTTGCGACCAGATGCTCAGGTATGGGTCACTGGTGATCAGCGGCACGGCCGGCGCGCGGATGCCCGCGAACAGGCGCCGGCCTTCCAGAGATTCGCAATCGATCGGATTGGCGCGCACGGATCGCGTCGGAGTGCGGTGAGACCGTTTCAAAGACATGGGCCCTCCGCCCGGACGGTTATTGCACCGTCGTAAATCGCTCAGTCGGCAATCCGTCCAAGTCGTGGCAGTTCCTCTTCACCACCACGACCCGCCGAAGCGGTTGGCATACGTCGCCATTTGATTGCTTATTGATCCAGTTTAAATGGAGTCAATAAAGAATCATAACGCGTAAAATCATTGCGATGCAAGGAGAATCCGCGCGAATGCCGTTCGTGTAGCCGGCGAACTTGCTCGCGGCTAGGCGACGGTGGAACGCCAGCAGGGTTGCCGGCTAAATGGGGGATTGAACGCAGTAATCTGCTAATTGCGCAGCGGAGCGAACTGGCGACAGCATTGCTCCCGCCCGACACATCGCCACGCCTTCAACCGCGGACGGCATCGCGGGCCTCTGCGTAAACGCGAGCCTGTTCCTTCTTGATCAGCAGTCGAATGTCCGCGTTTGACAGGCCGGCCCGCGCTCCCATGGATTGGAGCAGGGCGGCTTCAGTTGAGGCCAGGCGGCCGTCCACCATGGCGACGCTGATCATCGCGGTCAGCCAGTCGACGACCTGATCGCGATCCTGCGGTTCGGGGGCGTCCAACTGCCCGGCGTGCGCGGCGGCAATCAATGACGCCACTTCCTCGGGCTGCACCCCCGCCCGTCGGGCGACGCGCTGGATGATGGCTTGCTCCTTGTCATCCACGTTGCCGTCGGCGGCGCTCATTTTGATGACCCAGATCAACAGGCCACGGACGGATGGCAGGGCGACGGGGGCGAGCGGCTCACCTTCCGGAGAAGTGCCGGCGGCAGCATCGCCGGCCAACGGCACCGACCGCGCCTGCTGCAGGATGGCGGCCGCCTCCTCGCTGGCGTTCGGGGCGACGGATTCCAGCACCCAGCCGATCGACCCGTCATTCAGCACCGTGCCGCAGGATTCGCATCCATTGCTGAGACTGTTGGACACCGGTGTGCCGCAATTCGGACAGTGAGCGGAGGTAATGCCCTTGTCAGGATCGGACTTCACGCCATGACGGCGGAACAGAACGAACACTTCGCGAATGACCGATGTTTCCGCGCCGCGAGCGATCGCCCCATTGCCCGTCTGTGAAAACCGCGTACCGCTCCAAGTGACGCGAACGGCGGCGCGGTCCGTCTGATCGCCGGGAATGAGCGCGACGGTGTCGACCGCGCCAACGCCGATCTCCCCAAACCATTGCCGTGTCGGTCCGGCCTTGGTGACTTCCTTGCGATGCGCGAGGCGGGCATTCACGAAATCGTCGCTGGCGACTTTCCGTAGCGGCGCGGGATTGGCCACGCGATCCGACTCGGCCCGGCGCCAGAAGATGACCGACGCGCGGTCTTCCAAGTCGTCGGTAGAAACGCCGGCGTCGATCTCGCGAAACGACGCGTATCCGGGAACCTGCTGCGTGGCCTGCGGCCGCCATTCCGATTCCTGCGTGATCTCGCACAGCACCCAGTCATACCGGCCGCTGCGGACGAGCGCGCCGCAGTGAGAGCAAGCCGCATTCTGATTGATGCGAAGGTCGCCGCCGCAGTTCGGGCAATTGCCTTCCATCAGGCCGTTGCCTTCGAACGAGGCCGTGCCGCGGCGGCGGATGAAGGTCCAAAATTCGGTGAAGGGTTCGGGCGCCAAAGAACCACGCATGAACTTGCCATCGGTCAGCGACGCCTGGTAGTCAGTCGCCCAGGCGTCGATGCGAAGCGTGGCGGTTTCAAAGACGTCGCCGTGCGTGACTTTCGCCAGCAGCACGCGGTCGACGCGGACGTTTTCCATGCGATCGCGATAGCCGAGCGACTGCTGCTCGCGAATCTGCAGGCCGAAGCGTTCGAACACCCCGTCGGACACGAAAGGCTGCATCGGCCGAAGGTCGTGGGCGCTCCAGGCGGCCTGGATCTTCTGGAAGGCGTCGGCCACGCGTTGGTAGAAGCGCGCGGCGTCGAAGTTCGGATCGTTCTGCTTGAGCTGCGCTGCAAGGCGCTCGGCCAGACCTAAATCGATCGCTTTCGTGCCGCGGCGAACCGTGTCGGTCCGCTGCATGTCCTGCATCGCCCGGATCACCACCACGAGAATGATGATCGCAACGATAATGAAGAAGATGACAGCACCGCTTGAATTGCCGCCACCGGTGCCGCCGTAGCTGTGGTATCCGCCACCGCCAAAGCCGCCACCCCCGAACCCGCCTCCTCCGCCCCCGCCCCCGTGGCTGCCACCGCCACCGCCGCCGCTGAAGTGCCCGCCGCCACCGGCGCGCGCGAGGGCGTCGGACGCGCTGGCGAAGAAAACGATCAGGCCTGTGCCGAGGAATCCGAGAATCAGAATCGACTTGAGGTGCTTTCGCCCCATTGCCGGTGAATTATATGAGCGGCGCGATGCGGATGAAAGCGACGCCGCTCTGTCACGACCCGCGCGACGGCGCTTTGGCCGAAGGATCGCCGGTCGGCGGCGGGGCGTGATCGGCCTTGGCCGGCGGGCCGAGCAGGGAGGTCAACAGCGGCCGCAAGGCGTCGGCCCACACTTGGTAACCCTTGCCAGAGAGGTGCAGCTTGTCGAGCGTCATGCCGTCGAACAGCATCCCGTTTTTGTCAGCCAGTTGATCGGAGATGTCGACCCAGAGCGTGTTGTTGCCATCCGCGATCTTGGCCGCCTCGGCATTGATCCGGCGAATCTCCGGGACCACGGCCGGGTTGTCGTTGCGCGGGAAGATACCGGTCAGGATGATTTTCGAATTCGGGGCGAGACGATGGCAGGAATCGACTAGCGCCTGCAGGCCGGCGGCGATATTGGCGACCTTCGCGTCGTCGCCCGGCCGATCGCCGACGTTATTCGTGCCAGCGAGGATGACGATCACCTTCGGGTTCACGCCGGCCAGTTCGCCGTTTTCGATCCGCCAAAGCACGTTCTCAATGCGGTCGGCGCCCCAGCCGAAGTTGCCGGCATTCCAGCCGAAGAAATTGTGATTCCAATTGGCCAGCAGATCGGCCCATTGCGGGTCGCTGCAGCCCCAGCGGCGCGTGATGGAATCGCCGAGAAAGTAAACATCGATGACGCCGGCCTTCGCCTTTTCGATCAGCTGCTGATGGGCAAGCGTGGAGTTGGCGTCGGCCCGTGGCGTGGGCTGAGTAGCGGAAGGCTGGGTGGCGCCCGAAGCGGAAGTGAGTGACATGGAAAGCTCCACGGCCATCGCGAGAAGAATGGCCGGCCGAATCAAGAAGGGCGGGAAGATCGGCATAGGTAATCGTTTTCTTTGGTTGCTTGCGTGGACATTCGCCGTCGGCTTCAATGGTGCGCGACCGATCGGAAGCAGTCAATTCGCGGTGTTACTTGCCACATCGTCAGGAGTTCGCCTTGAGCACGATCGCCCGTTCCCAACTGCGTCGCGTCGGTCTCCGCACGCAGCTTCACGTGGACGGCAAGCCGTTTCTGGCGCTCGGCGGAGAGCTCGGCAATTCCAACGCGTCGGACCTGGCTGTGCTGGCAACCGCGCTCGACAAGTGCCAGCGGATGAACCTCAACACGATCATGCTGCCGCTCTACTGGGACCTGATCGAGCCGCGCGAAGGGGAATTTGATTTCTTGCTCGTTCAGGGCTCGATTGATCTGGCGCGGGCCCGACACCTTCGGCTGGTGCCGCTCTGGTTCGGCACGTGGAAGAACAGCATGTCGTGCTACGCGCCCAGTTGGGTAAAGCGAGACACGAACCGCTTCCCGCGTGTCCACCGAAGCAGTGGCGAACTGGAAGAAATCATCAGCCCGCAGAGTGCAGCTGCCAATGAAGCCGATGCGAACGCCTTCGCCCGATTGATGCGATTCATCCGCGATTACGACGCGGCCACAGGCACGGTCATCATGGTGCAGGTCGAAAACGAAGTCGGAATGATCCCGGAGGCCCGCGATCATTCGGAAGCGGCCGAGGCGGCGTATCGCTCCGACGTTCCGGAAACACTTCTAACGCTGGCACGCAATGGAGAACTGGGACCGGAAGTTAGCGCGCTGTGGGAAGCCGCCGGGCGGAAGACGGCGGGATCATGGGGCGAAGTCTTCGGCACCGGCCCCGCGGGGGATGAAGTGTTCTCGGCCTGGCAGTTCGCGACGTACGTGCAAAAAGTCACCGCGGCGGGCAAGCGCGAGTACGCGCTGCCGATGTTCACCAACGCCGCACTCATTCGGCCGGGCTATCAGCCGGGTCAGTATCCGAGCGCCGGGCCACTGCCGCACCTGCTCGAAATCTGGCGGGCCGGTGCGCCCTCGCTCGACATGATCTGCCCGGACATCTACTTCCCGAATTTCATCGAGTGGTGCGACAAGTACGATCGCAATGGCAATCCCGTCTTCATCCCCGAAATGGCCGCCACCATGCGGGCGTCGGCCAATGCCGTCTTTGCCGCAGCCCGATACGGCGCGATTGGGTGCGGGCCATTCTCGATTGAGAACGTGGAAGGCGAGAAGCAGCGATTGATCAGCGATTGCTACGCCGCGCTCGCGGGGCTGTCGGAATTGATTCTGATTGGCCAGCAGGAGGGGACGATTCTCGGATTGTCGCCAAAGGTGGGCTTTGACTGGTCGGTCGATGAATCGATGCAAGCCGGCGAACTCGGCGGCATCACGTTCAAAGCGGTATTCGATCGCCAAGAGATCGGCGGTGACACGCAGACCACCACGTTGCCGACTTTAGGCGCCGGCCGATGGGATGCCCCGCCCGGCACGCCGCACGGGGCGGCCATGATTCTGCAGCAATCGCCGGACGCATTTATCGTCCTCGGCATGGGCGTGAAAATCACCTTCGCGCCAGCAGACGGCCAAGGGAAAATCGGGATCGACCAGGTGCAGGAAGGCCGATTCACGCCGGGCGGCGTCTGGCGCGGCGGCCGCTTTCTCAACGGCGATGAAACGCATCAGGGCCGTCACATTCACCTGCCGGACGTGTCGTGGACGGTGCAGCGGATCAGTCTGTACCGCTACTGAAGAAGGGCGATCAGGTACGTGGTCGACGGCACACTGCTTATAAAATGTGCGCCG
>JAQGHK010000597.1 GCA_028288875.1 Phycisphaerales bacterium
CTGTTCTTCGGTCAGGTGCGGGTTACGCAGCGTGAGCTTTTCGGGATTCCCCTTGCGGCGGACGATCCAGACGTCATGGCCATCGACATGGTCGCTGGCTTCGTACACCAGCAGGCGCTTGCGCATCAGGATCAGGCCGAGCACGAAGCGGAAGTGCACTTTGTGCGGTTCGTCCGTATCGGCCAGGCGCTCGAAGAGTTGCGTCAGCACTTCGTCATCGACGAATGGCTTTTTCTTTACCGCATCGGGCTGGGGCATGACGGCGCGCCAATAGGCTAGCCCTTCAGCGGCATTGACCTCAGGCCAATGCGCAAGCGAGACGTCGAGCCGTTCGAGGCCCATGGGCGTGTCTTTGAGGATCGCCATGAAGGTGTCGCCGGGATGGATATCAATGCCGCTGATTGCGCATTTCCCGGCCGGGCGGGAGACGCTATAGCCCGGTAAACCCGGGCCAACAGGGCTGGTCGGCTTGACAGTGGCGGTCGAACGCGCGGTCGAACTCATAGCCAATCACTCTACCACAAACGACCGCCCGGCCGTACCGCCCTCGCCGACGACGAACCGGATCGTCCGCAGACATTTCGGGCAACGGCCGGTGTAGGACGAACCCTCAGTGTCGCGATAGACGCGCTGGTAGACCTTGCAGCAGTTGAACAGCACCGACAGGTACGGCCGCGTGGTGACGGGCGCGGGGCCGGCGTTGACCTTGGGGATGGAGCTGATGTCGAGCTGATAATCCCGCGGATCGGACTTCACGCCGCGCCTTTCGCGGCCGTGATGGCGGCGGTCAGTTTTTGCACGGAAGCGACGCCGCGCTTCAGCAGTTGTTCGCACTCGTTATTCAATTGAGCGTCGCGGGCGGCATCGACTTCGGGCAGGTTCGCGCGGACGTTATGAACGCTGGCACGCACGGCCGCCATCGCGAGATCGCCACAGACGGCGAGGTCGCTGGCGAGATATTTGTTGCTGGTGGCCGCGACGCGCACGGCGAGATCAAGAATGGCCATGGCCGTGGCGCCGATCGCCTGCGGGACGGCGATGCAGGCCTCGACGAATTTCGCAGTATCGCCGCCGCTTTTCTTTGCGGCCGTCAGTTCAGCGAACACCGCCTGATCCTCAGCCATGAGTTCCAGAAGCACGGCCCGGGCCCGCGTCAGCTCGGCCAGAATTTCAGTGTTGAACGCGGAGTGGGCGGCCAGGTCTTTCTTGGCCACCGAATACTGCAGCACCATCTCGCCCATCGACGCCGCGAGCGCCCCAGCCAGCGCGGCCACCGCCCCGCCGCCCGGCGTGGGTGCCTTGGCCGCGGCGGCGGTGAGGAAGGCGTCAATCGTTACGGCTTGGTCGTGCATGGACAGCTCAATCAAAGGAGACTTCTGGTCCCCTCTCCCGGTATGGCCGGGAGAGGGTTAGGGTGAGGGCTTACGACGATAAATGTTGCTGGCGAGATTGACGGGCGACGTTCTGGCACCTTCAAACTTTAGCGTGCCCGACACCCGATGCGTGCCGATCGAAGCCCTCACCCTACCCTCTCCCGGCAATACCGGGAGAGGGAATAATGCGGCAAACCTATTCGCTGCCCGTCGACTCGTGTTCGACTTCGTTCAAATACGTCAGCGCCCGCTCCAGTTCGCTCTTCAGATGGCGAACCCGGAGCAGGCTTTTCACGCGCGTCAGCAGTTCAAACTTATTCACCGGCTTGGACACAAAATCATCCGTCCCGCACTCGGCGGCCTGTTCGATGTCGCCCAGTTCGTTCAGCGCAGTGACCATCAGGATCTGAATATCTTTGGTGGCCGGGTCGCCCTTGAGTTTGCGGCAGACCTGGAAGCCGCTCATGCGCGGCATCATCACGTCCAGCAGAATCAAATCCGGCGGATTAGCGGCGACCTTTTCCAGGGCCTCGACGCCGTCGTACGCCATTTCGAGCTTCAGCGGCAGGCTTTCCAGGAACGCGGCCAGCAATTCGACGTTCTGCTGATTGTCATCGACGATCAGCACCGTCGAATTCGGGAGGAAGGATTCGCCGGCTTCGGCGGGCTCAACGACCGTGTTGGTCGCGGTTGGGTTCGATTCAGTCATGTTGATATACTCCGGCCCGACCAAGCGACCCCATCCGCAGAAAGTCTAAGAAAGCGGCCGTCGCCCGTAAAGAAAAGGACGCTTCAAACAACAGCGGCCTCGGCCACACGCCGGCCGAACAGGGTCATCTGGCTCGCCCGGTCGATGGCGACATTCACCAGGCCGCCTTTGAGCGACAAATCGCCATCAAAAACGACGATCTGGTCGCCCCGCGTGCGGCCCACAAGCTGTGTATCGACCGTTTCTTCCGGTCCGCTGGAGCGGGCCGTGCCGCCGAAGCCGGCGCCCAGCTCAACACCGGTCGCCTTGGCCCGGCGAGAGACGAGTTTGCTCTCGCCCTCGACCATCACTTCGATCGTCTGCCCGACCAACGCCGCGTTGTTCTCGGCGATGACCTCGCCTTGAACCGCCAGCAGCCGGTTGTTCCGGGCCCGCTTCACGTCTTCGGGAATGTCGTCCTCAAACCGATCGATCGCCACCGTGCCCGGCCGCGGGCTGTATTTGAAGATGAAGCTCTGCTTGAACTTCGCGTAGCGGACGATGTCGCAGCACTGTTCGAACTCTTCGTCCGTCTCCGTCGGGAAGCCGACGATGAAGTCGCTGACGATCGCGATGTCCGGCATGCGTTCGCGGGCGCGGTCGACGAATTCGCGATACTGCTCGATCGAATAGCCGCGGTTCATCAGCTTCAGCAGGCGGTTATTGCCGTGCTGGGCCGGGGCGTGCAGGTAACGGCAGATGCGCTCGCAATCGCGCATCGCATCTAAAGCTTCGTCGCTGAAATCGCGGGGGAAACTGGTGACGAACCGCAGCCGGGGCAGATCGGGCGTGGCCTCGTGGACGGCGTAGAGCAGGTCGGCAAACGTCGTCCGCCGGCCGTCGCTGTGATCGAAGGCGTAGTGATTGATCGTCTGGCCGAGCAGCGTGACTTCCTTCGCGCCGGCATCCACCAGTTTGCGGACTTCATCAATAATATTCTGCGGCGGCCGATGCACTTCAGGGCCGCGGGTGTGGGGGACGACGCAGTACGTACAGAACTTATTACAGCCGCGCGTGATGCGGACGTACGCCTGGCTCAGATCATCGCCGGGCGAAACGGCGCGGCTCAGATCCAGCATTTCCAGGTCGTCGCGAGCGACCTGAAGCGTCGACGATCGGCGCACCGAATTGCCCATCAGCGCCACGTGCCGGCGATCCGAAATCACGTTCCGCCCGCCCGCCGTCGTGACGGCGTTCTGCACCATGCCGGGCAGCTTATCCAACTCGGCCGGCCCGCAGAGGATGTCGATGTGCGGATTGCGTTTGAAGATCTCCGCCCCCTCGCGCTCGGCCATGCAGCCGATGACGCCCAGGACGAAGTTCGGGTCGGCCGCCTTGCGGTCGCGCAGCTGGCCGAGGCGGCTCCAGACCTTCTGCTCGGCGTGTTCGCGGACGCTACAGGTATTGAAAATGACGACGTCGGCGGTGTCGCGGTCGTCGGTCGCCACGTAGCCCTGGCCACGGAGTTGGCCGAGAACCAGCTCGCTATCGAGCACGTTCATCTGGCAGCCGAAAGTTTCGAGGTACAGCGTTTTGGCCATGATTCGCCGCCCATTGTCGCGATTTTCGCCCCGGACGACAAATGCCGGGAAAAGCCGGCCGCCAACTAGAGCTTTCCGGAGGCATTTCCAATACACTGTTTCGCTCGCTGCGCCGGGTGGAACCGGGCGGCGGACACTCGAACGGACGCTCATACCGCATGCTGATCGCCTTCTGGGACACGGCCGACCTGCTGATCGCTTCGCTCGATAACGGACGCCCCGTGGATATCGCCCGCCTGCGCGAAGACTTCGCCCAGGCCGTCGGCGCGTCCGCCAGTGCCCGTGTTCCCGACGCGGTGATTGACCTTCATCTCCCTGATGCGCCCACCGTCGATGCGCCGGTCCTGCGGCTCACACCGCTCGACGCCGTCGACCTGATCGCCCCGCTCGCCACCCTGGCCGGCGCCAGCGATTCGCTGCTGTTCTGGGCCAAGCTGGCCGACATCGCCCGCACCTGCGTCGCCACGCACCAGTTTTATCCATCCGTCCGCCGTGAGGGCGATCACTTGGCCGCCCTCTGGCAGCCGCTGGTCGGCGGTCGAGATGAAGTGCAGCGTCTCGAAAAATTCGCCCTCGCGATGCCCGGCGTCTGCCGATGCGCCCCGCTGCTGAAAGACGCCCACCCGCTTCGCCTGGTGGAAACGTTCCTGAGCGAAACGACCGACGCGCTCATCCGCCGGGCCGCCCGCACCGACGAATTCTTCCTCCGCGTCCACCAGCGCCCCGCTGCCAGCGACGTCCGCTGGCTCAGCGCCCTGCTCGGCGACAATCGCGTCATTGAGGGCGACGATTTTGAGCTGCGCAAGCTCGCCGACGACATCTATCAATGGCTCACGCCCATCACCGACGCCGGCGAGCAGGCCAACGCCCGCCTCGGCTTCCGGATGAGCGAGCCGCCGGAAAATGAAACGCAGTGGGCCGTCGAATTCCGCATCGTCGGCGACGGCGATGTGCCGACGATCCTCACCGCCGAAAATCTCTGGAAACAGCAGGCCAGCCCGCTCACCAGCCTCGGCCGCACCATCGGCGAGCGGCAGAAGAAGCTGCTGGAAGACCTGAAAACGGCCTCCGAATTCTTCCCGCCGCTGGAACGCATTCTGATTCAGGACCAGCCGCTGGGGATCATGCTTTCGCCGGTGGAGGCGTTTGCCTTCATGCGGTCGTGGGCGGTGGCGCTGGAAGACAACGGCTTCCACGTCGACGTGCCGGATTGGGCCACGCCGGAATCGGGCGAACTGAGCCTGCGGCTGTCGCTCACGCCAGTGGAACCCGACGATGAAGTGCTCGACGGCGTCGTCCCCGACGGCCCGCAAAACGTCCACGCCTTGGCGGCCGGCGGTCTCGTGGGACTCGATTCGCTCGTGCGC